>WREE01000027.1 GCA_009779515.1 Symbiobacteriaceae bacterium | reverse complement strand
TCCCGGTAGGCCACCTGAGGTTTACCGATATCCGCCTGTACCGAGAACTCTCGCTTCAGACGATCGGCGATAATTTCCAGATGCAGCTCTCCCATACCGGCGATAAGGGTTTGTCCGGTTTCGGAGTTGACATAATAACGGAAGGTGGGGTCATCTTCGGAGATACGCTGCAGAGAGGAGATAAGCTTTTCCGTATCTGCCTTGGATTTAGGCTCAATAGACTGGTTGATCACCGGTTCCGGGAAATTCATAGTTTCCAAAATGAGCTTATGCTTTTCATCGCAAAGGGTATCTCCGGTAAAGGTATCTTTTAACCCCAACAGCACACAGATATCGCCGGTGAAGACCTCGTCGACATCCTCCCGTTCATCGGCATGCATTTTGATGACGCGGTTGACCCGCTCTTTACGCTTCTTCGCGGAGTTGTAGATATAAGAGCCGGCTTTAATGGAACCGGAATAGATGCGCACATATGCCAGACGCCCGTGAGGATCGGCGACGATTTTGAAGGCTAAAGCTGCCAGCGGTTGGTCGTCGGCAAAGTAGCAGGTATGAATAACTTCCGGGTCGTCAGGATCGAAGCCTACCGTCTTTTCCACATCTGCCGGCGAAGGAAGGTAATCTACGACCCCGTCTAACAGCTGGGTTACCCCTTTTTGGCGAAAAGATGAGCCGCAGAAGACCGGCACAATCCTGGCTTCCAGAGTGGCAGCACGGATGGCTTCCTTAAGCTCCTCCGGGGATATAGCTTCACCCTCTACAGCTTTCATCATAATATCTTCGTTAAAATCGGCTGCAGCTTCCACTATTTGGTCATACATACGCTGGACTTCCGGTTGTAAAGAGACCGGAACGGCTTCTACGACCATTTGGCTGCCCACCAGATCCAGATAGTGATAATATTTCTGGGCTATAACGTCGATGATCCCAGTAAAATCGGCTTCGCTCCCTACCGGGAGTTGCACAGGAACCGGGTGTGCCCCTAAGCGCGTCTGCATCATCGAGATGACGTGCTGAAAGTCGGCGCCAGTAATATCCATTTTGTTAACATAAGCAATACGGGGCACTTTATAACGGTCGGCTTGGCGCCAGACTGTCTCTGACTGAGGCTCCACGCCACCTTTCGCACAAAAGACAGCTATTGCTCCATCTAAGACCCGTAAAGAGCGCTCCACCTCCATGGTGAAATCCACGTGGCCGGGTGTGTCAATAATATTAATAGTATGGTCATTCCAGCGACAGGTAGTAGCAGCCGAGCTAACGGTAATTCCCCGCTCTTGCTCAATAGGCAGATAGTCCATTTTGGCATTGCCGTCGTGGACTTCCCCCGTACGATGCAATCTACCGGTGAAATACAAGATCCGCTCGGTTGTGGTGGTCTTGCCGGCGTCGATATGTGCCATAATACCAATATTACGAACCCGTTCTAACGCAACTTGTCGGGGCATATGAACCACCACCCTTTCTGCTAAACTACCAACGATAGTGGGCGAAGGCCTTGTTGGCCTCAGCCATCCGATGCATCTCTTCTCGACGGCGCACCGCGTTGCCGCTACTGTTAAAAGCGTCTAGCAGCTCTCCTGCCAGCCGTTCTTCCATCGTCTTTTCGCTGCGACGGCGGGAGCTGTCTACCAGCCAACGAATTCCTAAAGCCCGGCGTCGATCGGGGTTAACCTCGATAGGGACTTGATAAGTAGCGCCACCTACACGGCGGGCTTTAACTTCCAACACGGGCATAATATTCTTCAGAGCGGTATCTACCACTTCCATGGGATCGCGTCCCCGCTCCCGCAAAATCTCGCAAGCATCGTAGAAAATTCGTTGGGCTACCCCCCTCTTACCGTCAAGCATAATTTTATTAATTATGCGGGTTACCAGGGTATTACCGTAGATGGGATCGGGCAAAACCTCCCGTTTGGGAACAGGACCTTTTCGGGGCAACTCTTATTCCTCCTTTAGCGCCATAAGTTATTGCTGACTGCCGACTTAGCGGCGACGTGCTCTTTTGGCGCCATACTTGCTGCGACTTTGTAAACGGTTACGAACACCGGCGGTATCAAGTGCGCCACGTATAATATGGTAGCGTACGCCGGGGAGATCTTTGACCCTACCGCCACGCACCAAGACTACACTATGCTCCTGGAGGTTATGATCCACCCCAGGGATGTAGGCGGTCACTTCGACTCCATGCGCTAAGCGGACACGAGCCACCTTACGCAGAGCCGAGTTCGGCTTCTTCGGCGTGTAAGTACGCACCACCGTGCAAACACCGCGCTTTTGCGGACAACGATTTAAAGCAGGGGACTTGGATTTTTCCGTGACCTTACGTCGCCCTTTGCGCACCAACTGGTTAATTGTTGGCAAATACTCCGCCCTCCTTTCTAAAAAATTACACCCCGTGATTATAAATTGAAGAACAAAAAAAGTCAAGACCGGTAGAGCTTACCGGTCTTGATTCTACTATTTCCTATCTTTTTCTTTATAAACCTTCAATTTCGCGGTTTTTTTCATCGGGGGTCTCATCCTCTTCCACCGATGCCGGCAACCCTATCAGTGGTTCCGGTGCCGTAATTACTTCCAAGTTGCGGTAAGACATCATCCCGGTTCCTGCCGGAACCAACTTGCCGATAATCATATTTTCTTTAAGCCCGATTAGGGGATCGTTTTTCCCTTTAATGGCAGCCTCGGTAAGCACTCGGGTAGTTTCCTGGAAGGAAGCGGCAGAGAGGAAAGAATCGGTGGCTAGAGAGGCTTTGGTAATCCCCAATAGGATGGGGCGAGCCACTGCCAGTTCGCCACCCTCTTCCAAAACCGCCAGGTTGGCATCCTGGAAGTCGAGAATGTCCACAGTTGCTCCTGGTAGCAGAGAGGTATCGCCGGCATCTTCCACCTTAACCTTTTTGAGCATCTGGCGCACAATAACTTCGATATGTTTATCGTTAAGCTCGACCCCCTGGTTGCGGTAGACCTTTTGAATCTCCTGCACCATGTAGCTGCGCACCCCACTAATACCCTTATACGCCAACAACTCGTGGGGGTTAACGTGATGATCGGCAATAAGAATAGTGCCTATCTCTACCGTCTCCCCATCCCGGACTAATAAGTCACCACCGTAGTTAACGGCGTAGGTGCGGCTATCTCCATCCTCGCTGGAAATAGTTACTTCCCGCTTATTGTTACGTTCGTTCACCTTAACTATGCCGGAGATCTCTGCTAGGGAAGCCGGATGCTTCGGCCGACGAGCTTCAAAAACTTCCTCTACACGAGGCAATCCTTGGGTAATATCTTCACTGGTAGCGACACCACCGGTGTGGAAGGTGCGCATGGTAAGCTGGGTGCCGGGTTCCCCAATAGACTGGGCAGCGATAATACCTACCGCTTCGCCGATATCGATCACCCGACCGGTAGCCATGTTGCGACCGTAGCACTTGATACAGACGCCATGACGGGTCTGGCAGGTGAGAGCCGAACGGCAGTAAATACCGGAGATGAGAGCGTCGGTTAAAGGATCCCCCGCCCGAACAAACTCGCCTTCCCCCACTTTCACCCGCTGCGGGGTGCCATCCAGACGTCGAAAAATGGGATAGCGCTTTTCGCTGCCATCTTCTGCCAGAACTCCCACCGCATCGTCGTAAAGGACGGTTCGTCCCTCGGTGTCGCTGTAGACAATGCCGTAAGAGGCAATGGCGGCTCCAATGGCAGGGGAGATAATTTGGTTTTGCCGCACAAAGTAGGGGATATCCCCGCCGTCATCTTCCCAGCTACGACAGGTCAAAGGTTGGGCTTTTTGCACCAGCCGACCGCTCCCCACTTCGACTAAATCGGGAATAGGGATATCGTCTACGGTATAGCGACCCACAATGCGCTCCTCGAACTTTTCGATGACACGAGAGCCATCGACAATACCCTCGTAGTAGATCCCTTCCGTGGAGCCACAATCTTCTTCCCGCACAATAACATCCTGGGAGACATCTACCAGGCGTCTGGTTAGGTAGCCGGAGTCCGCCGTGCGTAAGGCGGTGTCAGCTAACCCTTTACGGGTACCGTGGGTGGAGATAAAATACTCCAACACGGTTAACCCTTCCCGGAAGTTAGCTTTGATAGGCAAGTCGATGGTGCGCCCGGTGGGATCTTTCATCAAGCCCCGCATCCCTGCCAGCTGACTCAGCTGGGAAGGGTTAGCCCGAGCCTTGGAGGTAGCCATCATTTTAATAGGGTTAAAGGTGTCCATGGAATCGGTAACCGCCCGCTGAACCTCTTTGGTTGCTTTATCCCAGAGATCCACTACTTCTTTATAGCGCTCCTGGGCAGTGATGTGTCCCATATTGAAAAAATCTTCAATTTGCGCAACCTGGGCTTCGGTAGCTTCCAGAATTTTCTCCTTCACTGGGGGTATAGTGACATCTTGAAGACCGATAGAGATACCGGCTCGGGTGGCATAATTAAAGCTGAGGTTTTTCAACTCGTTGAGTACTTCAGCCGTGCGGGCGTTACCGTGGACTTCGTAGACACGCCAAGCTATTTCGATAATTTCGTCCTTCTTGCAAACGAAACTTACCTCTAAATCGCAGGCGTTCGCCGGGTTAGTCCTATCCACGTAGCCTAAGTCCTGAGGCATTTTTTCATTGAAGATCAGACGACCGATGGTGGTAGGGATGGTGCGCGTGATACTGGTGCCATCGGGCATGTCCACGGTGCGCCGCACGCGGATGGGGGCTTGCAGATGGAGGTCGCCGCTTTGGTAAGCCATGAGCGCCTCTTCCATATCCAGATAGGATTTGCCACTCCCCAAAGCCCCGGGACGCTCCAAAGTCAGGTAGTAGCTGCCTAAAATCATATCCTGCTGAGGGGTTATTTCGGGACGAGCATCTTTCGGGTTTAAGATATTGTTCGTAGACATCATTAAAAAGCGAGCTTCGGCTTGGGCTTCCGCTGATAAGGGGACATGAACCGCCATCTGGTCGCCGTCAAAGTCGGCGTTGTAACCGTGACAAACCAGGGGGTGGAGTTTAATCGCTCGCCCCTCTACCAGGATAGGTTCGAAGGCTTGAATTCCTAAGCGGTGCAAGGTGGGTGCCCGGTTGAGGAGCACCGGATGCCCCTGGATAACCTCTTCCAGGACATCCCAGACCTCCTCGCTCTCTCGTTCCACTTTGCGTTTAGCCGATTTAATATTGTGAGCGTGGCCTTGCTGAACCAGCTTTTTCATGACAAAGGGTTTGAAAAGCTCTAAAGCCATCTCTTTAGGGAGCCCGCATTGATGCAGTTTCAGCTCAGGTCCCACCACAATAACCGAGCGCCCGGAGTAGTCAACCCTTTTACCCAGTAGGTTTTGCCTGAAGCGCCCCTGCTTACCCTTTAACATATCCGAGAGGGATTTTAAGGGGCGGTTGCCGGCGCCAGTCACCGGGCGACCGCGACGACCGTTATCGATAAGGGCATCTACTGCTTCCTGGAGCATACGTTTTTCGTTGCGGACAATAATATCAGGAGCTCCCAACTCCAGGAGCTTTTTGAGGCGATTATTACGATTAATGACCCGACGGTAGAGGTCGTTTAAGTCGCAGGTGGCAAAACGACCACCATCTAACTGGACCATGGGGCGAATCTCCGGGGGGATAACCGGAATGACATCCATAATCATCCACTGGGGTGCGTTCCCCGAGGCACGAAAAGCCTCGGCAACTTCTAGGCGATGGATAGCGCGGGTGCGCCGCTGACCGCTGGTGGTGCGAATCTCTTCCCGCAGGGTGGCGCAAAGAGCTTCAGGGTTAATATCCATCAGCAGCTCTTTAATAGCTTCCGCCCCAATGCCAGCGCGAAAAGCCGAGCCGAATTTGTCCCGGTATTCGCGGTATTCCGTTTCACTTAAAATATCTTTCCGTTTAAGCCCGGTATTTTCACCGGGATCGAGAACCACATGAGCCGCAAAATAGAGGACTCTTTCCAAAGCTCGGGGGGACATATCCATGATTAACCCCATACGACTGGGAATACCTTTGAGAAACCAAATATGGGAAACTGGTGCCGCCAGCTCAATATGCCCCATCCGTTCCCGACGTACTTTCTGGCGGGTAACCTCCACACCGCAACGGTCACAAATGATACCCTTGAAACGCACCCTTTTGTATTTGCCGCAGTAGCATTCCCAATCTTTCGTAGGACCAAAGATTTTCTCGCAAAAAAGACCATCTTTCTCCGGTTTCAAGGTGCGGTAGTTAATGGTCTCGGGCTTTTTAACCTCACCTCTCGACCATTGGCGTATCAGTGCCGGGGAAGCCAAACCGATACTCATGGAAGCAATATTGACATCCAACATGATCTCACCCCTTCGCGCCTATAGTATCACGGGATCATCCTCGTCTTCGTCGTCTTCCTCTTCGTCTATTTCATCGTCCTCCTCCGGCTGGTTATCCCGGAGGCGGGAGAGGCGGCGGGTAGTCACCAACTTAGCATCGGCTGCTTCCTGGAAGGATTTGGGGCGACGCCGCCCTCCGCTATCTTCGGGGGGTTCTTCCTCTTCATCCAGGAGCTCTTCGTCTAAATCTTCACCCTGCTCTAAGTTCACACGCACCAAACGCGTCAGCTTTTCCATTTTATCTTTGTCGATAACAAACTCTCTAGCCACCGGTAGCTGAGGCAGGTACTCCTCTTCTTCTTCCAGTTCAGACTCCTCGGGAAGCTCCTGATCCAGCATATCCAGATCAGTCTCAATAAGAGGAGGCGCTTCCGGTCCTTCCAGTTCGGGATCTAACTCTCGGGCAGTTTCGCTGATATCGTCGTCGGTTTCCCGGATAGTTATTTCATCGCCGTCGGGATTTAAGACCTTAACGTGTAAACCTAAACTCTGTAGCTCCCGGATTAAGACTTTGAAAGATTCCGGAATACCCGGCTCCGGCACATTCTCTCCTTTGACAATGGCTTCGTAGGTCTTCACCCGTCCCACCACATCATCGGATTTAACCGTCAGCAGCTCTTGCAAGGTGTAGGCGGCTCCGTATGCTTCCAGTGCCCAAACTTCCATCTCCCCAAAGCGCTGTCCACCGAACTGAGCTTTGCCACCCAACGGCTGCTGGGTCACCAGGGAGTAAGGACCGGTGGAACGAGCGTGAATTTTATCGTCCACTAAATGGAAAAGTTTAAGCATATATACATAGCCTACGGTGACTTCGTTTTCAAAGGGGTCACCGGTGCGACCATCGTAAAGAATGGTCTTGCCACTTGAGCCTAACCCAGCCTCGGACAAAGCATCCTGCACTTCGGCTTCATTGGCACCATCGAAGACAGGGGTAGCCACATGCATACCCAAGGCGGCGGCAGCGTAACCCAAATGAACCTCCAGAATTTGCCCAATATTCATGCGGGAAGGGACGCCTAAGGGGTTTAAAACAACTTGAATGGGGGTGCCATCGGGGAGGAACGGCATATCTTCTTCCGCCATCACCCGGGAGACAACTCCCTTGTTGCCGTGGCGCCCTGCCATTTTATCTCCCACACTAATTTTGCGTTTCTGGGCGATATACACCCGGACTAGCTGGTTAACTCCCGGGGGGAGTTCGTCGCCATTTATGCGGGTAAAGACCTTCACATCGACGATTTTCCCCGCTTCACCATTAGGCACACGCAAAGAGGTGTCACGCACCTCCCGGGCTTTTTCCCCAAAGATGGCACGGAGCAAACGCTCCTCGGCAGTGAGTTCGGTTTCCCCTTTAGGGGTAACTTTGCCAACTAAAATGTCTCCCGATCTCACATCAGCGCCTATTCGCACAACACCCATTTCGTCCAGGTCTTTGAGCTGATCTTCGCCCACATTGGGGATATCCCGGGTAATTTCCTCGGGTCCCAGTTTAGTGTCCCGGGAATCGGACTCGTACTCTTCGATATGGATGGACGTAAAAATGTCGTCCCGGACAACCCGCTCCGAAAGGAGGATAGCATCTTCGTAGTTATACCCTTCCCAAGGCATATAGGCGGTAAGCACATTTTTCCCCAGAGCCAGCTCCCCTTGTTCCGTGGAAGGACCATCGGCTAAAACATCCCCTGCCATAACCCGTTGCCCTTTGCGTACCAGCACCCTTTGGTTCGTGCAAGTTCCCTGATTGGAGCGGGTAAATTTGGTGAGCTTGTAAGAGCGCTCCTGCTTCTGGTCGTCTTGCACGACAATCTCCCGGGCAGTGGCACGGACAACTACCCCCGACTGTTCGGCAATGACACAGACCCCGGAATCCATAGCCGACTTGCCTTCCATACCGGTTCCCACCAAAGGAGCCTCGGTAATAAGTAAAGGAACTGCCTGCTTTTGCATATTGGAACCCATCAAAGCCCTGGAAGCGTCATCGTTCTCCAGAAAGGGGATAAGGGTAGTCGCCACCGAGAAGAGCTGTTTGGGGGAAACATCCATATAGTCTATTTCCGTAGGAGGGACAGCTCTGATTTCCAGTTCCCTCAGACGGACGGTAACCCGTTCCTGAACAAAAAAGTTTTCGTCGTCCAAAGGGGTATTGGCCTGGGTACAGATATACTCGTCTTCTTCATCGGCAGTGAGGTATTCAATAATATCGGTGACCCTGCCCTGCTCTTTATCGACACGACGGTAAGGGGTTTCGATAAAGCCATAGCTGTTGATACGGGCATAGGTAGTAAGATAACCGATAAGTCCGATATTCGGTCCTTCTGGGGTTTCGATGGGGCACATCCTTCCGTAGTGGCTATGATGCACATCGCGCACCTCAAAGCCGGCGCGATCGCGAGATAGTCCCCCAGGACCTAAAGCGGAAAGGCGGCGTTTATGGGAGAGTTCGGCCAAGGGGTTGATCTGATCCATAAACTGGGAGAGCTGGCTTGAGCCAAAGAACTCTTTAATTGCTGCCACAACAGGGCGAATATTAATTAGAAGCTGGGGGGTAACTTTTTCGGAATCCTGAATGGTCATTCGTTCTCGAATAACCCGCTCCATACGCGCTAAACCAATGCGAAACTGGTTTTGCAACAGTTCCCCTACCGAGCGCAGGCGACGGTTCCCTAAATGGTCGATATCGTCGCGAGCAGCTAACCCTTCCATAATGTTAAGCTGGTAGCTTACCGTAGCCAGAATATCAGTTTCCGTAAGATGTTTGGCGTTTTGGGGGCTATAGATAGTCCCTAGGGGAGTTACGCCGATCTCTTCCTCGCGCAGATAGGCGATAAAAGGTTCCGCCAGAAGCGTCGTCGCTCCTTCCAGGCGAGCAATAACTTCATCGGTAAAAAGTTCGCCTGCCAGCGCCAGGATGGTGCCGTCTTTAGTCACCACATTTTGGCGCGCCTGAGCTAAACGGAGGCGATCTTGCCAGGTGGTGCGCCGGTAACCGTTACCGATGATTTTGATGGTACGTTCGCCGTCGGTGCTTTTGATATATACTTCGTTGACTCCTAAACTTTCCAGTCTCTCCAGGATAGGACGGGCAAGCCTAGTCCCCGCAGGGACAATAACTTCACCGGCTGAAGCCAGTAGTTGGTTATTACTGTCGTAAATATCTTCCTGGACAACAATATCAGTTGCCAGCTCCCGATCGAGAGCCCGGCGTTTTAAGGCGAGCTTTTTATTGAGTTTATAGCGACCTACATAAGCCAGATCGTAGCGGCGTGGATCGAAAAAGAGGGTACGCAAAAGGGAGGTAGCACTCTCCAAAGTGGGAGGCTCCCCAGGACGCAGCTTTTTATAGATTTCCACCAGAGCAGCTTCGGGAGAATCGGTGGCGTCTTTTTCTAAAGTAAGTTTCAGGCGGTTATCGTAACCGAAGAGGTGTTGGAGTTGATCGTTGTTGCCAAAACGCAGCGCTCTTAAAAGGACTGTCGCCGGGATTTTGCGGGTACGGTCTATACGGGAGTAGACGACGCCGTTAACATCGGTTTCAAACTCCAACCAGGCACCACGGTTAGGGATTACCTGGGAGCTGTAGAGACGGTTGTTGTTAGGGTCGGTACTCCAGACAAAGTAAGCTCCCGGTGAACGCACCAGTTGGCTGACGATAACTCGCTCAGCGCCGTTGATAATAAAGGTGCCGTGGTCGGTCATGAGAGGGAAATCTCCCATGAAAACTTCCTGCATGGTTACCTCACCGCTTTGGCGGTTCACCAGTTGCACGGTGATACGCAGGGGAGCTGCGTAGGTAACATCCCGCTCTTTGGCGTCCTCCACGGTATACTTAGGTTCCCCCAGGCGGTACTCTTTGAACATAAGGGAGAGGTTGTTGGTGAAATCCTGCACCGGAGAGATATCGTCCAGTAATTCCCGCAAACCCACATCGCGAAACCAACGGTAAGAGGCCTGCTGCACAGCGATTAAGTTAGGCATCTCCAAGATTTCCTTAATACGAGAGTAGGTGCGACGTTCCCGCATCCCGGACTTCATCTTCAGTGGCATTGCCGCCAAATGATTCACCATCCTTTTGCATTATGGAACACAATTTAGACAACACGAAGAAGCTGCCCCGCTTATAGCTTCGTTTGGTTAGCGGAAGCTATAAGGGACAACCAGGTTCACTGCTCCTATAAAATAATAATGTAACGCAGGGTGTTTTAAAGATAGAGACACGCACCCCAGGCTACCGCTTGTGTCAAATTTAACATAAACCAAAAGTTTTGTCAAGTATCTATAAGTAGGAGCGCCGGTTTTCGGCGCTCCTCAGATTGAAGAAAAACTGGTTTCAAGTTCTTTGTTTCCTGTCTAACTTACCTTAAAGGGATAAACGTAACCGCTTTTTGGCGCAGTGCCAAAACCCAACAAACTATCTTATTTTACCGAAGCGGTGGCTCCGGCTTCCTGCAGCTTGGCAACCATGGCATCGGCATCGGCCTTGGAGATTTTTTCCTTAATAGCCTTGGGTGCAGCATCCACCAGAACCTTAGACTCCGTAAGCCCTAAACCGGTAAGTTCGCGCACTACTTTAATGACAGCAATTTTGGACTGCCCGGCATGATCTAACATAACGTCGAACTCCGTTTGCTCTTCTTCCACCAGAGCTACCACACCGGCAGCAGCGGGGGCAGCGGCAGCCATCATGGGAGCAGCAGCGGAAACCCCAAATTTATCCTCCAGGGCTTTAACCATCTCTGCCAATTCCAGAACCGTCATCTTACCAATAGCTTCAATAATTTGCTCCATGTTCACGAAATACTTCCTCCTTATGTTTTATTTAATCTTCCCCGGCGCGTTTCTTGCGTAAAGCCTCCAAGGCATAAACCAAGTTCCGGGCGTTGCCTTGCATGACATTCATGAGCCCGGTTAAGGGCGCGTTTAGCGTACCTAAAACTTGCGCCAGCAGCACCTCCCGGGAAGGTAAGTTTATGAGAGTAGCAATTCCTTCGGGACCTACTACCTTCCCTTCCACCACTCCACCCCGGATAGCCAAGTTTAAACGATACTCCTTAAAAAAGGTATCGAGGGTTTTGGCGGGAGCGACTGGGTCTTCCAAACCGTAGAAGCAAGCGGTAGCTTCAGCGAGATAAGGTATAGCATCTTCCAGCCCTATCTCTTTGACGGCTATACGCGTCAGAGTGTTTTTGGAAACCTTCATCTCCACCCCGTTATCCCGCAGACGGCGTCGTAACATACCGGCACGCTGCACGTTCATACCCTGGTAGTCGGCAAAGATGATCGATTTACTCCGGTTAAAACGTTCTTTAATATCCTCCACGGTAGCTTCTTTGGCAGCTCTTTGACTGTTCAACGGATCACCTCCTTGCAACATAATATTTTTAAGCGGCACCCCCTGCCTAGAGAGGTGCCGCTTCAAGACAGCTTCTTAGCCGACGGCAGAGAAGCTATTTATCATGAGCAGCTACCTCGGCAGGATTCTTATCTTCCCTAAACAGGGAACCCCGCTGTCTACGGCAAGCCGAAAATTCTGGGAAATATACCTTTACCTAAGGAGCCTATCTTGGGCTCTTAGGGGGTTTACATGAATGGAAGGACCCATGGTAGCGCAAATTGCCACTCCCCGAATATATGTTCCCCTAGCAGCGGCAGGCTTGGCTTTGACTAAAGCATCGATTAAAGCCTCAAAGTTCATCGCCAACTGCTCAGTGGTAAAAGTGATCTTACCTAATGGGGCGTGGATAACCCCGGCGCGGTCGACTCTATACTCCACTTTGCCCGCTTTAATTTCAGCCACCGTGCGGCTGATGTCCATGGTAACCGTACCAGTACGGGGGTTAGGCATTAAACTCCTGGGACCTAAAATACGCCCTAAGCGCCCAACAATGCCCATGACATCTGGGGTGGCGACAGCGACATCAAAATCAGTCCAACCGGCAGCTATACGCTCTACCAGATCTTCGGCACCCACAAAATCGGCACCGGCATCGGTAGCCTCGGTGGCTTTCTCCCCTTTGGCGAAGACCAAAACTCGCACCGTGCGCCCTAAGCCAGCAGGCATGGTGGTGGCACCGCGAATATTTTGGTCGCTGTGCTTAGGGTTTACCCCTAAGACCACGGCGATATCGACAGTTTCTATAAAGTTGGCGCTGGCTGTTTGCCGAACCAGCTCCAAAGCCTCCAGGGGATCGTAGAGCTTGCTCTTATCTACAAGCTTAGCCACTTCCTGGTACTTCTTACCTTTCTTAGGCATTTCTTATGCCCTCCTTATGTGGTAGTGACGAAAGCCTTCACAGCTTTCTCCCACGAGCACCCTTTAAGGATGCCTTTGGGTATACTAAGGAACTATTTCGATACCCATGCTACGAGCGGTACCCTCCACCATACGCACTGCCGCATCGACAGAAACAGCGTTAAGGTCGGGCATTTTTAGCTCGGCAATTTCGCGAACTTGGGCAGCGGTAACCTTACCAACTTTTTTCGTGTTCGGCTGCCCCGAAGCGGTTTCCACGTTGGCTGCTTTTTTAAGCAGTACCGCCGCAGGAGGAGTTTTTAAGATAAAGGTGTAGGATCTGTCCTGATAGACAGAAATCTCCACCGGAATAATCAAGCCTGCCTGGCTGGTAGTCCGCTCATTAAACTCCTTAAGAAACTGCATCATGTTAATCCCCGCTTGACCCAGGGTAGGACCTACCGGCGGGGCTGGTGTGGCTTTAGCAGCAGGTAACTGCAACTTTACCACCTTAGTAACCTTCTTGGCCATGGAAGCCAAGCCACCTCCTTATTAATATACATTACCAAAATACTACACCCGCTCCACTTCTGCGATACCCACTTCAATAGGGGTAGGTCTGGCAAACATATCGATAAGGATGCGTATCTTCTCCTGCTCGGGAAAGATTTCCTCAATACGACCTACCTGATCGGCAAAAGCTCCTTCCAGAACTCTAACCGTATCTCCCACCGCCAGACCCATGAGCAGCAACCTATCGGCTGCCGAAAGAGACTGGCGCCCTAAAATCGCATGAACCTCTTCCGGGGTTAACGAAACCGGTTTGTTGTCGGATCCGATAAAGCCGGTGACACCGGGTGTATTGCGTACCACATACCAGGACGCATCGCTCATCTGCATCTCCACCAGCACATAACCAGGATATAGTTTGCGCTTGACAACCTTTTTCTTTCCGCTCTTTAGCTCCTCAACTTCTTCCACCGGCACCTCGATACGAAAAATGCGATCTTGCATCTCCATAGAGTCGATGCGACGCTCCAAGTTGGCTTTAACCTTGTTTTCGTAACCGGAGTAGGTGTGAACTATAAACCAATCTCCAGGCATGCAAAGCTCTCCTGTCGCTCTTAAGCCATAAACCAGCGTAACAGTAAGCCGAGACCCTGATCGATGATCCAGATAAAGAAGGAAAGACCAAGGGAGGCGACGACCACGATGGTGGTGTAAGTTACCGTCTCTTTGCGGTTTGGCCACTGCACTTTGCGCAGCTCGGCGCGGCTTTCACGGATGAAAGTTACAAAACCTTTGCCGGTATCCTTAAACCATTTGAGGACGCTGTTTTCTTGTTTTTTTGCCGACTTCTCCATAAAAAACCTCCGCAGCTTTGGAATTAGCCTCGAGGGCTTAGCGTGTTTCGCGATGCACGGTGTGCGTACGGCAAAACTTGCAGAACTTTTTCAATTCCAGCCGCTCGGTATTCTTTTTCCGATTCTTCTCGGTTCTGTAGTTACGCTGCCTGCATTCGTTACAAGCTAAGGTAACTCCCACCCGCATGGTTGGCACCTCCTGTGTTGTTAGTTTAACTACGGAATTGTAGCATAAGACAAAATAGTTGTCAAATACTTTTTTGGGGTAAAAAGCACCGCAGGCACTTTCTCCGAAGAAAAAGGTGCCTGCGGGAGCACGAAAGGTCGCAAACCTATGCGTCCATTTACGAAGTATTTAAACCCCGTGCTCTGGTAACGCGATGTGCATTCATTGTTATAGATTCATATGCAGCCTAGCCGATACACTGCAAGGAGGTTACATGCAAAGCTTGCTGTAGATGTATATTGCTTTATTTAGTGGCTGCCTTTATACGATATATTGCCACATTGTATGCTGTATCTATTTACTACATGATAAGACAACCTGTTTTGCCGCTAAAAGCAAGTTAACCTTACTTTTAGTTTTCCAAAAAGCTTTTTCTCTTGCTACATCAAATGCGGTGACAGCTTACGACGATGCATATTGGCATATGATTTCTAGAAAGGTAAGTGCGATCCTAGGCAAGTGACTCCAGATTGGGAGCCGGTAAAACCGACTTAACCTGGAAAGTAGAAATAACTTCCTTCGTGCTGACTGCATTATAGTTACAAACAAACCATTTGTCAAGAGGTGTAAAGCTGTTTATAAAATTATTTTTTATGCATATCAGCTTCTTGTGTATTCTGCTAGATGGCGGCTTCTATTCCCTTGACATATCCACTCTAACTTAGCTATAATTTGCCAACTGGAGGTGAAGGCATGAGCACCCCTACGAGATCCGGCAAATCTGCCCCGGAGTGGCAACCACAAATAATTTTAAGACGTAGATTAATTTTGGTGGATCTCCTTTTACTTATTTTTATTGGCTTTATTATTTCTAAACTTCACAGTATTAGCTTCAACACCGCCATTGCCGAAGAAGCGAAAAGCCAACGCGACCGACCGGTTATCCTCAGTGCTGCTCGCGGTGATATTCTCGACCGCGACGGCGCGGTGCTGGCGACCAGCATCAACTGCGATACTATTGTGGTCGCCCCTCCCCTACTGGCGGAAGAAGATATCGAGCTCATCGCCACCCGGCTGGCGCCCATTCTGGAAATGGATGCCGCCGAAATAGCCGAAATTCTCACCCTCCCTTGCGGGCAGACTAACCTTAAGCGCCTACTGGAACCTGAAGTCTCAGCCCGGGTGATGACAGTGGTGAAAGAGCTGGAAATTGAAGGGATAAATATTCTCAAGGAACCCAAACGGTATTACCCCTGGGGATCCTTTGCTGCCAACGTGCTGGGGATAACCGGTACGGAAAACACCGGTTTAGAGGGCATTGAAAAGCAGTACGACCTGCAGCTTTCCGGTATGAATGGGGTGTTACAGCAAGAGAAAGATGCTGCTGGGCGGGGAATCCCCTACCTGGCTCCTGAAAGCTACAACCGACCGAAAGATGGCTACCATTTGGTACTCACCATAGATAAATGGATTCAAAGCATGCTAGAACGGGTTTTGGAGCAATGCTGCCGGGAGAATTTGGCCGATGCAGGAGGGGCTATTGTCTTAGACCCCTATACCGGGGAGATTTTAGGGATGGCCTCCTTTCCCAGCTTCGATCCCAACCACTATGACGACTACCCCTCTTCCTGGCGCATCAACAAGATGGTGCGGGAAGCCTTTGAGCCGGGGTCTACTTTCAAAATCATCACCGCTCTGGCAGCCCTCCACGAAGGGGTGACCTACGAGGATGAATATTGGGAAGATACGGGAATCTTGGTCGCAGGAGGAGAGACATTTACCAACTGGGATGGGTTGTGGAACCACGGCTTACTCACTTTTCGCCAAGCTATGCAAAACAGCAGCAATGTAGTCCTAGGGCAAGTAGGGCAGCGCTTAGGTCCTGAAACCTTGGTTAATTATCATCTCACCATGGGTTTCGGAGCCTTAACTGGGATTGATCACCCCTACGAAGCCGAAGGTATGATTTTCGACGCTGCTTATATGGGACCTACCGAGCTGGTCACGGCTGCCTTTGGGCAAGGACCGGCGGTAACTCCCCTACAACAGGTTGCCGCCATTGCGGCCATCGCTAACGGCGGCAACTTGATGACTCCCCACTTGGCTAAGGAGCTACTGGAAAGCGACCGCACCTCACGGGTAGCCGTGGAGCCGGAGGTTATTCGCCAGGTAGCCACTCCTCAGATGATGGAACGGATGCGGAACCTTATGGAGTTTATTATCAATGCTCCCGGCTCCAAAGGTGCCTCACCCGAATACCGCCTGGCAGGTAAAACCGGCACCGCTAACAAGAAAGATCCTGAAGGTCGAGGCTACTTGGCAGACCAATATATCGCCTCCACCATCGGTTTTGCTCCTGCGGAAAATCCCCTCTATGTCATTTACATTTATGTCGATAACCCTAAAGGAGCTAACGGCTTTTACGGAGGGCAGGTGGCAGCTCCTTTCTTTCGGGAGATAGCCGAGGAGCTGCTCCGTCGGGACAGCCGCGCCGCCCGCATTACCGAAAGCCTCCTCCCTTTGCCAAGAGGTATTTACGAACGGGAAGTCCCTTATCTGCGGGGAGGCAAAGTGGCAACAGCTTTAACCGCCTTGGAGGAGCTCCAGGTCGTCACCCTCCTGGTAGGAGAGGGCGAGGATGTGGTAGCTCAGTATCCTACTCCCGACAGCGCCGGCGGCACCGTGAGTTCCATCGGACGCCGGGTAACCCTCTATTTGGGTGAT
>WREE01000026.1 GCA_009779515.1 Symbiobacteriaceae bacterium | reverse complement strand
TTTTCCCCAGTCCTTTGGCGCTCGGTAGGTATTGGCTTCACCAGCGGTTTAATCGATAGTATATTGGCATTAGGGCTCCTACCCTTTTTGGAAGGTACCTTCCAACTTATCTCTTCGTTAAAATTGTTGGAGCTGGGTAATCCGAACCATCCTTTGCTCCGCACCCTTATGATGGAAGCGCCGGGGAGTTATCAACACAGTATCATGGTTGCCAACCTGGCTGAGGTAGTTTGCGACGAAATTAAAGCCAACTCCCTGTTAGCCCGTGTGGGCGCCTCCTTCCACGATGTGGGGAAGACCAAGCGCCCGATCTTCTTCGTGGAAAATCAACATAACCGGGAAAATCCTCACGATCAGCTGCGCCCGGCTGTCTCGGCGGCTATTCTCTTCGCCCATGTCAAAGACGGGTTGGAGTTGGGTAAGGAGCATAAGCTGCCGGAGCAGATTCTGCAGTTTATTCGCTCTCATCACGGCACCTCGGAGGCAGGTTATTTCTACCGCCGGGCTGTAGCTGAAGCCGGCGAGGGGGAGGAAGTGCAGATGGCAGATTTTTGCTACCCAGGACCAAAGCCCCCCAACAAGGAGGTAGCCGTGGTGATGTTGGCTGATGCCTGTGAAGCTACGGTGCGCACCCTACAGGTACCCAGCGAGGAAAATATTACCAAGACCGTGGAGCGTATCTGCCGGGAGCGCCTGAACAACGGGCAACTCGATGATTGTGATCTAACTATCCGGGATTTGAACCGTGTGATGGCGACTCTAACCAAGACCTTGATGTCAGTCTATCACCGACGCATCACCTATCCGGCGCCGGAACCTTCACCATCCCAGACAGAGAGGTAAGGTTTAAATGGTATCTCAGGTAGTTATTCGTAACGCGCAGCGGGGAGTTAAAATTCTCCCGGAACATAAAGCTATGCTGCAATCAGCCCTAGGGCTTCTCTTAGAGCAAGAACGGGAGCAAGGGGAGTGGGAAGTTACCTTAAAGCTGGTGGCGGTTAAAGAGATACACCGTTTAAATTTAGCTTATCGTGGTCAGGACACCCCTACCGATGTTCTCTCTTTTCCCAGTGACCACGAGCTCCTCCCCGCCAACCCTGAGGCCCAAAGATATTTAGGAGATATAGCGCTGGCACCTCAGATGGTGGCAGAAAACGCCCGGCATAACGGTAACAGCTTCCCTTGGGAGCTCACCTTTGCCGCTCTCCATGGTCTCTTACACCTGTGCGGTTATGACCACCAAGAGCAGGCTCTTGCTGACGAAGAAGATGAGGCGTTGGAGGAGATGCACCGCAAATGCCTGGCTATTCTGGAGAGGTTGGACATGCTATGACAGAGCTACTTTTGCACTCAGGTTTCGTTGCTCTCCTCGGGCGGAGTAACGTAGGAAAGTCAACTCTCCTGAACCAGATGATGGGGACTAAGCTCAGCATCGTTTCTGAGAAGCCGCAAACCACTCGCAACCGTATTCCCTGTATTTTAACTTGGGAGGAGGGGCAAGCAGTTTTTTTGGATACACCGGGGGTACATACCCCCCAAAACTCCCTGGGGGAGAGAATGAACCAGTATGCCTGGGCTTCCCTGGCAGAGGTGGAGCTCATACTTTTTCTTACCACGGCTGACAGTAGGCTGCCTGGCGCCGGAGACCAACGGATAGTGGAGCAGTTGAAAAGTATTCCTGCCCCCATATACTTAATTATTAACAAAATCGACCTGGCGGAAGAGGAGACAGTAACCTCTTTACAAGATACGTTTTTTTCGAAGTTACCCTGGGCAGGTATCTTCCGGGTTTCGGCTTTAACCGGCGAAGGGGTAGCAGAGCTTAAAGAAAGTATTTGTCAGGAGCTTCCCCCGGGACCCCAGTACTATCCCTCAGATATAGTTATCGACCAACCGGAGCGCTTTCTCGTAGCCGAAATTATTCGGGAAAAGGTGTTGCAGCTCACTCGGGATGAAGTACCCCACGGCATAGCGGTGGATGTGGAAAAGCTGGAAGAGCCAGGGGAGAAAGGTCTCGTGAAAATTCAAGCTACTATTTATACCGACCGGGAGAGCCCTAAAGGGATTATCATCGGTAGCAAGGGCGCCAAGCTCAAAGAGATCGGCTCTTTAGCCCGCCAGGAACTGGAGCTATTGTTTGGTTGCCAGGTGTTTTTAGAGCTGTGGGTTAAAGTTCGTCCTCGTTGGCGCAACAACCAACAGGCTCTTAACTCCTTTGGCTATGCCAGAGTGAAGTAACATGGCCTTTTATAACACCCAAGCTCTGGTTCTTACTTCGGTGAATGTGGGGGAAGCCGACCGCATTATCACCTTGTTAACTTACGAACGCGGCAGGGTGCGCACGATGGTACGGGGAGCCCGACGCCCCCGCAACCGTTTTGCTGCTCTGGCTCAACCCCTTAACCTCATTGAAGTTCAGCTCAGCGGCAACACCGCTCTGGAAAACTTAACTCAGGGTCAACTGGTAAATAATTACCGCACCCTCAAAGAGAGTTTAGATCGCCTGGCTTACGCCCAATACCTTTTGGAACTTTTCGATAAGTCTACCGAGGGAGCCAGCGATGTTGCCGAAGTTTTTATCATGCTGCTCACCGCTTTGGAGCTAATCCAGTATAGTGAGAATTTGATTTTAGTTCGCTTGGCAGTGGAAATGAAACTTCTTGCAGCCATAGGTTTGCGACCTCAACTAGAAAGCTGTATTTTATGTCAGGAAAAACTTGACAATAAGAAACCTTTATATTATAATTATGACGCAGGAGGCTTCTGTTGCTCCCATTGCTCTCCTGAAGGGAATCTTTTATGTAGTCCTTCTGCCCGGGAGTTGCTTCTCTACTTGCAACAGGTAAGTCTAGCACGTCTCCCAACTGTGGCTGCTGAGCAGACGGAGTCAGCGGTTCTGCAGGAAGCCGCAACTCTGCTGCAACATACCTGGGGGCAGCATTTAGGAGCTCCACCTAAGTCTCTGGAGTTTCTACAATATATTTTACCTTTACAACCCTAGAATATTTAAGGAGGTAGAACCAATGGACGATCTTTTATTAGAAAAAATTGATCACCTGAGAGAGCGGTTTCATGTCAGCTACAAGGAAGCTCGTGAAGTGCTGGAGGAGACCCAGGGTAACCTGGTAGAGGCTCTTATACTCTTGGAGAATAAGAACTCGCAAGTGCGAGCGGAGAAAGTTGCTCAGCAGGAGTACCGTCGGGAAGAGTTTAAAGTAAAGGGCTCCGAGCTGGTAGATCAGTTCAAAGAGCTCATTGAACAAGGTAACCTGACTCGTATTCGCATTTTACACAGGGGTAGAGTTTTGCTGGATGTTCCTTTAACGGCTTCGGTGCTGCTGCTAGTGGTACCGCACCTGGCACTGGTTTCGGCTATTGCTGTTCTCTTCAATCAAGTTACTATCCAAGTGGAACGCCGGACAACCGCTTCCCAGGAGAGTGTCGCTTCTTGCGATGACGAAGAGTGTTGCGCCGCCCAAGATACTCCCTGCTGTGAGCCAACCCAGGTGGAAGCCTCACCTGAAGTTTCCCCAGAAGAGTCCGAAGAAAAACCTGTATAAGCCAACTTGGATACAACCATACCCCACCTACTTCAGGTGGGGTTTTTAAGTAATTTTAATTAAAGATGGTGAAACCTTTGCCCTGTTTATATATAACGCCGGATACCAGGCGTAGCAACCTGCTGCAAGGGCAGCTCTTAAGAGAAAGTGCTACCTCCGTGGCTATGGGCAGCAGTGTCTTGAGCTATGCTGCCTTTTTAGAGGCGATGCTGCGTCACCTGGACGCACTCCGGGAGAGCTACTTGATGTCGCCTTGGGAGAAGAATCTACTTTTACACTATATTGTGGAGGAGCAGCGAAGCAACTGGCCAGTTTTTTTACACGATAACGGGTTGGTGAATACCTTGGAGCAAGCTATTGCCGAGTGTAAAAGGTATCTGCTTACACCCCAAAATTTAGCACCCTTACTTTTAGGAGAAAGCAATGGAGGAGGCAATCCTCAGCTGTGGCATGCCTTTCTGGCCGTTTTTACTGCTTATCAGGAGATGCTTCAGCAAAGAAAAGCTCATGATAGCGAAGATATTGCCCTGGCAGTATTACAGGGGTTACGGGAAGCAGCTCTACCCCAGGTGCTGCGGAGCTTGCTGACCACCCCAGAGGCTACCCTAACTCGTATCGAGTTTTGTTATTTTACTACCCCGGATCTTGTGCGGGAAAATATTATCCAGGTGTTACGCCAAAAAACTGGTATCGAAGTAGTTGCTGCGACTTCCCCCCTTAGCCTTAACCCCAGCTTGGCTGCTTTGCAAAGGCTTATTCTCCAAGGTGAACCTCCCCAGGAAGCTCTCCCACCTTCGCCTATAACCATCTCTTCGGCTTTGCATCCCCAACTGGAATGTCAGCTGGTTGTTCAACGGATTAAAGAGCAAATGCTGCAGGGGGTACCCAGCCACCGTATAGGGGTGGTATCTTGTTACGATCCGGGTTACCACGAATGTTTGCTGCAGGAGTTTGAGGCACAGCAAGTTCCCTGGGATATACTACTGCCGGTGACTCTAGACCAAGAGCCGTTAAGTCAGGGGTTAATGCAAATTTTAGCAGCGGCTCTGGACTCAACCCCTACCCTTATGGCCGACTTTAAGCATAGCCCTTTGCTCACCCCCCAGCGAAGACCAAGATTTACCCCTCCACCTGGGGACGCTGAGGAAAACTCCGAAGAGCATCATCTATTTTGGCCTTCCCGCCTCGAGGCACTCCGCCGAGCTGCAACCATACCCCAAATAATAACTGTGTTAAGTCAACTTACCGTCGAGCTGGACTGGCCGCGGCGTGCCATCCCGGGAGCTTTACCTCCCCAAGAAAAGCTGATGGCGCGCCACCGCGTTGGGCAGGTATGGCAAGCTATACAGGATGCTTTGCAAGTTATGTTGGAGCTGGAGCCACTTTTACCTCGGGGCGGTAGGCTTCTGAGTACCTTTCGCACCACCCTGCGGCGCTTTTTCCAAAACTCCCCTCTGCAATTAGCCCAAGGTGCCCCGGGAGGAGTTCAGCTTCTCTCGGCTCAGCAGCTAGGGGGGAGAGAATTTACCTTTTTAGTGGTACCCGGCTGCCATGCCGGGCGCTTCCCAGGAAGAGCATCTACCGATTGGTTACTGGGGGATAGCCTACGCCAACGGCTGGGGCTACCCTCTACCCACATCAGGCAGCAGCAAGAGAAGGAGCTTTTCGCGGCAGTTTTGGGGGCTGCAGAACAGCTTCTCTTTACCTGGTCTGTGGGTGACAACAAAGGGAACTCCCGGGAGAGGTCTGAATACCTGACCCAACTGACCATGGCCCCTCATGTGGAAATACCGACAACAGCCATGCATACCCAGCTCACTCCCGCCACAGCGACCTCGCCGGAGTCTCTACGGACAGCCCTGTATGGGTATGGGTATGCTCCTCAGCTACACACCATCAGCGAGAGCTTTCTGGGGCAAGGAGCAGGCGCTATCATCGAACAGCAAGTTCAGCATCTGCTCATGTGGCAAAAAAGGGACGAAGGCTTTTTTACTAAGCCACTGCTTCCTGAGATACGGCAACCTATGCAGGAAGAGTTAGCCACTTTCTTCGAAGGGTATATCCATAGTGTTACCTCCCTGCAGAGCTACAGCGATTGCCCTTTCCGCTTTTTAGTGGAGCGTATCTTGGCGCTAAGCGGTATGGAAGAGATGCAGGAAAGCCTGCAGCCTCAGGATCGAGGTTCGCTTTTTCATATTGTTATGCGTGAGCTGCTGTCCCCCAGTTGTCGTTATCAACTTCCACTCATGGCTTATCCCCGGGAAGAACGTCTCACTCGTATCGACGAAATACTCAACAGTTGGTGGCATTTGCCTGCCGGTTTAAGCATGCATCCTGCTTTATGGCAACTGGAAAAGCTAAAGACCAGGGAGATGTTGAAAGTCTGGCTGGCTCTGGAGGAAGAGCAAGGGCTTACCGAGCCTTACGCCTGTGAGTGGGTTTTCGGAGGGAAGCGGGATACCCTTTTTTGTCCCCAGGTATCTTCCTGTGCTTTAACCGAGAGAGCTACCAACGGAGAGCTCCTCTGCCGTCGCAGTAGCGTTAGCGGTGAAGCCTTAGTGTTACAGCAAGGAGAGCTTAAGCTGCTGTTGCGAGGGGTGGTGGATCGCATCGATTTGACCTCCCCGGGGGAAAGTGAAGGGGTTAAGAGGGCTACTGCTGCGGAGCAGCCGGAGCGTTTGTTGGCAGGAAAGGTTCCCGTTATGGGGGAGGAACTCTCATGGGGTAAAGCAGCCACCCTCATTGATTATAAAAGCGGCAGTGGCTCAGGTTACCATCTAAAGAGTATCTCTTCTCTACGTTATTTGCAGCTGCCTCTCTATGCTTTGGCGTGGCAGCAAAATATGCCCGGTTATCCTGTAGCCTCTCTTGCTTATCACTTTCTAGGTGGTCCCTTGGCTACCAGGGGTAACACCTTAAAAAGGTTATCTTATCATCTCCAGGAGCCACTACCGTCAGAGGAAGGAAGTATCTCCTGGGGAGAGTTTACCTCTACCCTTATCCAACACTGTTTTGCTTTAGACCAGAAGATGCGCAGTGCTCTCTTTCCTCCTTTACCGGTAGAGATACGTATATGTGGTTACTGTCCGCTGCTGGGATACTGTAGGAGGATGCTACCATATAGCGAAGAGGAGGAGACGGCAGATGCACCATGAGCTAGATAATACTCCTTCGTCGGAGTTGGCCTATCTTCCCGACGCCGGGCGGATGACCCCTAACCAACTGGCGGCTGCTACGCAAGTGGAGCACAGCATGGCAGTATCTGCCGGTGCCGGTGCCGGTAAAACCTTGGTTTTGGTTTCGCGCTTTTTAGCGCTGCTTCATGCCGGAGCTTCTCCTTCGGAAATTGTCGCCATCACCTTCACCAACAAAGCGGCTCAGGAGATGCAAGAGCGGATCTACAGCTCTCTGCAACGCCTGGCTGGCTCAGACCCTCGCGCCAGGGAGTGGCTGGTAGAGCTCCCTGCTGCTGGTATTGCCACTATTCATTCTTTAGCGGCAACTCTGGTGCGTCTCTATCCCCTAAGTTCCGGCTCCGACCCTAACTTCGCTACTTTGGAAGAGCACCAAAGTCAGGCTCTGCTTAAAAGTGCCGCTCGTGACAGCCTGATTGCCTGGTTAGCAAGCAGTCAACTTCCGGCAGGCTTTGTCGGAACTATGGGGGCTGAAGAGTTAATGCAGGCTATAATTGCTTTCATTACTACCTTGCGTAACCGTGGCGAAGATATTACCTTATTGTTGCAAGAAGCAGCGGCTCCCCCTCCTCCGGCTTTAGAACCTCCCTTTAAGAATTGGTACCAGTACCTGGTGGGAGGCAACTTGAAAATACCTAAAAACGCTACCAGAGTTCAGCGTAACGTGGATGAGCTGGCAGCTCTCTGTGAACGAGCCCAGAACGACCCTAGGTCTAATACTCTGTTAGAAGAGATCTGTGCCATTTTGGGGGAGATCGAAAAAGCAAATATGGGCAACCGAAGTAATAAGACTGCCGCCGAACTCCAAGCAGGGTTAGATGAACTGGTGCCAGAGGTTGGTCTTAGTAGTTGGCACTGTGTCAGCGCCTGGCAGCATCAACTCCTCTTTCCTTTATGGAGTCAGGTAGTGCATTTATTGCACAATACCTATACCCTTTATCAGCAAAAAAAAGCTGCTCTCAACGCTTTGGATTATGCCGACTTAATAGTCCAAGCTATGATAACCTTGCAACATCCGGAGGTGGCATCTTCGGTACACCAAAGGTGGCGCTTCTTTTTGGTAGATGAGTTTCAGGATGTAGATTATAACCAGTATAAGCTGGTACAGCTTCTCTGTGGCAGCCGTTTGAGGGAGTCTCTTTTTGTTTGTGGGGACCGTCAGCAATCTATCTACCGCTTCCGTGGCGCTGTAGTAGCACTCTTTCAGCAGATGATAACCAGCTTGGCAGGAGAGTTAGGAGCTGATAAGACCAGTCATTTATCCCTTAGAGACAACTTTCGCTCTCAGGAGCCATTGCTGACTGTAGTCAACTCCATCTTCCGGCAACTCTGGAAAGATGAATACCAAAATATGGTGGGGCACAGAGGTGTAGGTAACCCAGCAGCTCAGGTAGAGCTAATCCTCTCGGAAGGAAGTAAAAGCGATGAGATGCGGCAAAACGAGGCTCACCATTTAGCTCAGCGGCTTCACCGCATGGTGCAGGAGGGCGAGCTGATCATCAGGCAGGGGCAAGGGGAGGAGGAGAGGCTGCGCCCCGCCCAGTGGCGAGATATCGCTCTTCTTTTTCGCACCCGCACAGCCATGGGGGTATACGAAGCTGCTTTACAGAGCCTGGGTATTCCTACCAGACAACATGCCGGGCGTGATTTTTATCAGCGACCGGAGATCCTGGCTTTTCGCGCCCTGTTACGCACGCTGCTTTACCCGGAAGATAGCTTGAGCCTCTGGCAGTGGCTTACCTCCACTTACGGCGGTATCAGCCCCGAAAGCTTGGCGCTGGGGCTGCTCCAGAATAAGATGGGGAGAGAGGTTTCTCCCTCTAGCGAGGCATCGGAGCCTTTGCCCAACAGAAGCTGGGGGGGTTCTCACCTGTGGGCGAACTTGCAACTAAGTGGCGTCGACCGGGAAATGGGTATTATCCGAGAGCGGCAGCTCAGGCGTTGGCGGCGCTGGCTAACTCTTCTCCCTCTACCGGAACTTTTACAACGTATTTGCCGGGAACTAGGTCTTGCGCACTTCCATGCCGCCTCAGAAGGGGAGCAAGAAGAAGCCAATTTGCGGAAGTTTGGCGCCATCTTAACGGAGCTGCAGGAGGATGGAGCCACTTTACCGGATATTTTGCGGCAATTGGATGATCTGGTTTTAAACTCTGCAGAGGGAGAGAGTCCTATCACCCAACTCCTGGCAGGCAATGCCGTACTGCTTATGACGGTGCATGGCGCTAAAGGGCTGGAATTTCCTATTGTCGCTTTGCCAGATATGATTCGTGGTAAAAGCTCTTTTAGTGGTAATCCGCTTTTTTACTACGGGGAGGCAGGGTTGGCTTTCCCCACTCAGGTGGCGAAGGTGCAAGAAATAAAGGAGCGAGAAGCTCAAGGTGAAGATGAAGAGAGTCTGCGTCTGCTCTATGTGGCAATGACCCGAGCCCGAGACTATCTTATTCTCTCAGGACCTCTAGCCAAATTGCGCCTGGCTCCAGGTAGCTGGTGGAGTAAAGTGGCGGATCTCCTGCCCCAGGAGGTTGCCGGAGGGTTGGTGAAGATTTACCAACCCCAACCTCCCGTTGAAGTGGCAAGGCTAAATGCGCCATCTGCCGAGAGTGAACCTCAGGCTGCTGCGGTAGAGTTTTCCCAGGAGATAGCTAGTCGTCAAAATTTGACGCCAGAGCTGATCCGGGAGTTAGCCACTTCCCCCCGAATGGGCGAAGTACCCCTTATCCCCGGAGCTCATACCGCTTTAGCCATAACCTCATTGCAAAATTATCGGCGTTGTCCGCGCCTCTACTATCTCCAGAGTCGCCTGCGCTTAGCGCCGCCCTTTAAGCATCGCTCCGGGTTTGACTTGGAGCTGGAGCCAAGCCCTGCTCTGGGGGAGAAACCCGGGGAGGAGGCAGTAACCTCCTCCTTATGGGCAGAGGATCCTCTCTCCTTTGGTTCGCTGATACATCAGTTGAGCCAAGAGATGGTTCAGAATTTTCGCCAGAGTCAAGCTAACCTTCCCTTAGAGGAGTTGCTGCGTGAAAGAGCCCTTGCTTACCATTATTCTGTCAAACAAGCAACTCCCCTTGCCGAGCAAGTCCTCCCCATGCTGGAGCAGTTTAATCATTCCGAACTGATGCAGCAAGTGCGGCAGAGTAAGAAGGTGTTCACGGAGCTTCCCTTTAGCTATTTACTTCCTTCGGGAGTGATGCTGCGGGGTATTATCGACTTGGTGCTCCTTAATCAAGATGAAACTATCAGCCTCTTCGACTATAAAACCAACCTTATTCGTCCTTATTTGCGGCGGCGTTTGGCAGAGCAGTATCGCCTTCAGATGCATCTTTACGCTCTGGCGGCGTTGGAGTATTGGCAACTTCCTCTGCACGAGGCTTCACTCTATCTTTTTCGAGCTCCTTGGGGAGAGGAGAGGGAGCAAGTGCTGTCGGGAGCGAACTCTCGTCTAGCAACGGAAACTTTGGCTGAAGCTGACGAACTTGCTGTCGGTATAGCCGGTAGCTGGAGGGAACACCACTTTGCTAAGTTGCCACCTCGCAGTGCTCCATGCCGCAGCTGTGGCTACCAGGCACTGTGCTACCCTCGTCGCAGTTATCGGGTACGGCGTAAAACCCCTAGCTAAAGCTATGGGGATATATGCTGCTACAGTATTGAGTAATTGACATAATTATAATATTGTGATATACTATTAGCTCTTGGACAAACTGGCTACTGGATAACTAACCTTAAGAGGCATCGTTCAGATTCTGGCATCAAAGAGTAATTCAAACATTGACAATTTGGAGGTATTATGGGACATACGTTTTTTGCTAAATGCAACGATTGTAGATATGGAGTTGAAGTTAAAGAAGGCATCGGAATGCTTTTTGCCCGTAGGAATGTTTTCAATAGAAAGGATTTTAAAAGAGGGAGAAAAACGTTTCTCGAGAGTCTTACCAAGGATTTTTTTATTACGATAAAGACTTTTAACTTGATGGAAGATGGTATGCATCCCTCTAATGATTATGGGTATGAAATGTACCATTGTCCGAAATGCCATCATCTGGAAAGTCGGTTCTTCTTCTCAATGACTGGTAGAGGAGAACAGTATACCCCAAAATACCGTTGTGCTCTGTGTAACACTTTGCAGGAACGAACTCTGCCTAATAATTGGTATTACGCATTCAAAGGCTTAAAGAAAGAAGAAGGATTCACATTATTTGTCAGGAGCGATAATCGACAAATAAACTGGATTTGCCCTTACTGTGGTGGTAGAAAGCTTATTTTCGATAATTCAAAGTATGCCATGTGGTGGGATTAGCCAACCCAGCTACAGTGAGACCGATGGTGGTAGCCCGCTCTATATTTGCATAGGCTGCTAATCTGCTCCCCCCTGGTGTGTTTCCTTTCTACCCCCTGGAAATGGCTTAATCCGTCTACAAAGCGCATTGTGCGCTTTTTTTATGTCCGTTTTGTAAATAATAACAGTTATTAAAAGACCCTCTTGAAAAATCTCCTAACGGAGGGTTATTGGTTTAAGCTGTCGAATACCCAAAATACTTTGCTGTGGTTGGTTAAAAGAACACAAACGGTCTATGAACCAGGCATATATCTCTTCTTCACCGAGGAGAGCCATCACTTGGCTGGCACCTTGCTTAAAGACTCCCATGAACCGCCGGAGACGGAGCTGATCATAAAGCAGTTTTCAAGATGGTTAGCTCAGTTTTCGCTATAGTCTCTTTTACAGTAGTGGCAGGCTACCGAGTTGGCGCTAAAGTCAAGAGAAATAATTTGAAAGGAAGTGCTTTTATGTCCCAAAAGCCGTTCACTCCGGAGGATATGTTGAAGCTGAAGACGATTGGTCAGATGCAAATCGCTCCGGATGGTTCCCTGGTGGTCTATGAGCTCCGGGAAAGCAGTGCGGAAACCGATGAGAGCAAAACTGATCTTTGGTGGGTGAAGACCAATGGCGAAGGAGAGCCTCAGCGCTTAACCTTCACCGGTAAGGAGAGCTCACCCAGTTGGTCTCCCGATAGTCAAAAGCTGGCTTTTATCTCTAGCCGGGGTAGCAAACCTCAGATACATCTCCTGGATCGCCAGGGGGGTGAAGCTCAAGTTCTCAAAACCGTGCCGCGAGCTGCTGGTTCTCTATTGTGGGCGCCGGACGGCAGTGGTCTAGCTTTCTCTTCCCGTAAAGAAATTACCATCGAGGGTGCGCGCCATCCGGGAGAGCCGGAGCATATCTGGCGCAAAGCAGCCAAAGATCTAGCTGAGCGTGGTTCCACGGCGGAACGTTCCGGTGCCAGCCAACCGCGAAGGACAGCTCCGGTAAATGTTATTACCGAAATGGATTACCGTGCCGATGGTCGCGGTCTCACTTACGAGCAGATCCAGCAGCTCTATTTTTATAAATTACAAGACGGAACTTGCCAAGAATTAACTAACATCACAGGACCAAACCCTAAACGTTTGGGCAATTTCACCTGGTGGGGAGCGGATAAGTTAGTTTATGCTTTATCTTGGCTCAATTTGGAGCCGCCTCGCACCTACGCGGAGGTTTATGCCGTTTCCCCGAAGGGAGATACGCCACAGCTACTATTTTCTTTTGCCGGAAGTGTCAGCAGCTTGCGCTGGGCGCCGGATCTGAAAAGCTTACTCTTTACCAGCACTCGTGCCGAAATTCCTCAGGGAACGGCGCCGGCGGAAATTTGGCTCTGGCGGGAAGGTATGTCTGCGCCAGTTTCTCTGACCCAAGATTTGGATCGCTCCTGCCGCGCGGTTACCTGGTTAGGCAAGGGAGAGGCTATCTGCTATACCAAAGAAGAGAATGCTACCTCCAAAATCTACCAGCGGGAGTTGCTGGAAGACCATTTAGGGGCTGAAAAACTGCTGGCTACAGGGGAGTTACACCATGTCAGCACCCTTAGTGTCAGCGATGACGGCTTAATGGCTTATATCGCCAGCAACGAGACGACTGTGCCCCAAATATACCTCAAGTCTCCCGGAGCAGGAGATGACCTTACTCTTACCCAGATAAACGAAGACTATCTGGAGGAAGGTTATTTCTGCCCTGCTGAAGTTATACATTTTAAGGGTCCTAAAGAGTGGGATGTGGAAGGCTTTATCATTAAACCTAAAGGGTATATCGAAGGCAAGCCAGTTCCCACCATTTTGGATGTCCATGGCGGTCCCACCGGAGTTTTTAACCGCAACTTTACCCCTGCTCATCAGATGATGGCGCATGCCGGGTATGCCGTACTCTACATTAACCCTCGAGGTAGCACCTCCTACGGCACCAAGTTTACCCAAGGTATTTTGGGGGATTGGGGCGGCGATGATTTTCTGGATATCATGGCAGGGGTGGATGTAGCCATCGCCAAAGGGATAGCAGATCCTGAGAGAATTGGTATTACCGGTTGGAGTTATGGCGGGTATATGACTTACTGGGCGGTAAGCCAAACTAACCGTTTTAAAGCGGCTGTGGGTGGCGCCGGTATCAGCAATGTTTATACGATGTTTGGCTGCTCCGTTTTAGGGGTTAGTTACGATGAGCCTCTGATGGGTGGACCTGCTTTCGATTTGGAAGAGCTGTACATGAGTCGCTCCGCTATCCGCCATGTGCGTAAAGTAGAAACTCCCCTGATGATGCTCCACGGCGATTCCGATATCAACTGTCCTCTGGAACAGAGCACACAGTATTACACGGCTCTCAAGCGCTTAGGCAAAGAAGCAACCCTGGTGCGTTATCCGGGGCAGCCTCATGGCTTAGGAGTTCCCAGTTATCAGCTGGATCGCTGGCAAAGGACTATGGGTTGGTTTGGACATTATCTCCTAGGTTAGCTAACGGTTTCCCAGCCCAACATATGTGACATAATGAATAGACGCCACATCCTTCGTTCTCGAGATGAACGTAGTTTGTGAGCGTCTATTTAGTTTAGTACAATAATCCTGGTAGGGGACGATGGTAATCGTCCCGCTGAAATGCGTGCATACAAATAAAATCCTCGTAGGGGACGATGGTAATCGTCCCGCGCTTGCTGAATGGTGACGGCGCGTGAATGTGCGGCTTCACCGCTTCTGTTTTTCGTTTGTTACACCTCGGCATATGGTTTCCTCCCTTCGTGTGAAATAAAAAAGACCCGATTGATGGATGGGGATAATTAATCAAGCTTCATATTGCTTTTTCCGAATCGGGAAAAGGTGCGGTATGCAGTTATTACCGCCGAATAATTATCTTGACGCTGTAAAGATTGTATGCTATATTTCATAAGTGGACAGTGTAAAGATTGGGGGTTGTCAATGATAGAGCGAGAAACGTACCACCATAAAAACTTAAAAAACCAGCTTATAGATAAAGGCATAGAGCTGGTCAGTACAGAGGGGCTTAAATCGTTTTCCTTACGAAAAGTCGCCGTAGCCTGTGGCGTAAGCCACGCTGCGCCGTATAGCCATTTTCAAAATAAAGACGAACTGTTGAACGCCTTGCAAAGTCATATAACTGCTGAGTTTTCAAAAGCATTAGAGGACACGATTACCATATATGGCGCTAGCGCAGATGCTTTGGCGCATTTAGGAAAGGCGTATGTTGTATTCTTCATTGATAATCCTCATTATTTTTCCTTTTTGTATACTCAGTCAACTGTGCAAATTGATTTATCGTTTAGCGAAGAGGTCAGCCATAATTACCCGCCCTTTGAAACTTTCAAGGGATTAGCACTTAAATTGATGGACAAGACGGCATACCCGAAAGAAAAGAAAAAAGACACGGTAATTGCGTTATGGTCGTTTATCCACGGCATCGCTTCTTTAGCAACAATGAAAAATGTCCACTATGACGAAAACTGGGAAGAAAAGATTTCCGATTTTATATGCGTATTTAATTGCCCATTTTTATGAGCTATTTATCTGGGAACAACGAGGAGGAAATAAAATGCTGGGGGTCTATTTCAGCGGTACAGGCAACACAAAATACTGCATCGAAAGATTCATGGAGTTATATAATGGAAGTGCACCTATGTCCATAGAAAGCCCTGACGCTATTGACGCGATAAGACAATCTACAGATATTGTTTTGGGGTATCCGATTTATTTCAGTAATATACCGAAAATAGTAAAGGACTTTGTTACTCTGAACAGCGACGTATTTAAGGGCAAAAGCGTTTATATCGTTTGCACTATGGGGCTGTTCAGCGGTGATGGCGCAGGTTGCGGCGCAAGGTTGCTCCATAAATTCGGAGCAAATGTTATTGGCGGTTTGCACATAAAAATGCCGGATTGTATTGGTGATGTAAAAGCGCTTAAAAAGCCGCTGGCACAGAACCAAAAAATTGTAGACAGCGCAGAGCAGAAAATCAGACAAGCCGTTGAGTCATTAAAAAAAGGCGAGCCATCGAAAGAGGGGTTGGGATTCTTTTACCATTTTGCAGGTTTATTCGGTCAACGGCTATGGTTTTACAATAAAACAAAGCATTATTCCGATAAACTAAACATTGACGGTAATAAATGCGTTGGTTGTGGCAAATGCGTCGCGCTCTGCCCCATGAGCAACTTGACACTAACCGAACAAAAGGCATTTTCAGGCAGTAGATGTACTATGTGTTATCGGTGCATTAACAATTGTCCGAACAAAGCAATCACTCTTTTGGGAAAAGAAATTATTGAGCAATGTCTTTTTGAAAACTACATAACGCAATGAAACAAATATCTTATAAGCATTGCAAAGGGCATGGGGTGCATCAACTCCATGCCCTTTGTCATAACCAAAACTCTATTGCCACTACGCCGTTTCGCACAAAACTATATCTGCTTGCCGCTGTTGGCACTCCCGCAACAAATAGGATATGACCTTTCAACCGCTTCGGTGGTGGGGCAAAAAGGTTGCGTAGCCGTAAGATCACCTTACCATTCCCATTGTAGCAGCTCAGCCTTATCGCTGACCTGGGAGACCTGAATCTGTTGCGATAGCATGTTGGTCAGAGCATCTATACTGTAGGTAATGTTCCAGATCATGGCGAAGTTCGCACTCATCTGCCTGCCGCCGAAATACCCTTGCAGTAAGGTCTTCCGTTCGGCTGAATTCCAGCGGCGCATGTCGTTGACCGGATGGCTGATGTAGGCATCACCAAAGTCGATCATGCCTGCATAGCTCTTGTCCGACTTGACAAAGGTATGTTCCACATAGGGATTGGAATGCAAAGCTACCATGCAGTCCACTTCGTTCAATTCTGCTAAAACTGCTTCGATCAGCTTACGGGCGGCATCCTTCTCGTAGTCGGATGTATCACCGAGCCTACCCAGCATAGCCTCAAACCGTGTTGCATAGCGCTCTTGCAGACTCGCAGCATCTTCGTCATTGGGGAATAAGCCACTCTTTAAAAATGGTTTCTGGTCCAAAGAATGAAGCTGTGCTATCGCCTGTCCATGCTCCAAAAGCATCGCTGTTCGCTGTTCGCTGCTCATTTCGGTATAACGTACAGCAGTGCCGGGCATGCGGGTCATGATCGTACCTTCCAGCATCGGTCCTTCCTTGATATAACCCAGCACACGGGGCACACTGACTTGGGGTAAAGCCTCAGCCAGATATTTAAGATAGAAGACTTCTCTCGCCTGGCTGGTGCTAAGGCGTAGACGATGGGGGCGTTGAGTTTTGAAGATGATATCTTCGTCAATGGCATACATGCGCGCCTCGCCCCCGGTTTCATCGACCTTGGTAACACGCTTGGCTTCCGGCACAAAGGCGCGCACGATTTCTAGAACATGGTTCTCTTCCATTACCGGATCGGTCATCTCTGGCTGCAAGTAGCGATCTTTTAGTAAGGGCATGGGATCAGATCCTTTCTTGACTCAGGTGCTCAGTAGAGCTTTGAAGTGGGTATATAGCGTATCATATATCGGGAACTCTTTGGGGTGGATCTCGTCGTCATGGTGGTACATCAACCTTAAAGCCATCGGCTAAGCCCCTTCAGCATCTCAGCCAGGGTACTGCTGCTAAAACCTAACTCGAAATATTTGTAAATTTAGTTACATTATGATTAATTTGCTTCCCTTGTCAAGGTGTGATTTAAGATAAATGAGACAGGAAACAAAGAACATGAAACCAGTTTTTTACATTGGGAAATCCTCTAAAGAGGATTTTTATGGATATGGGCGAAATCTAGCTGGTAGTTAAAGCGGTGTGGACAGTGGATATCGCTAGTACTAAGAATTTGTCGGGAAAAGCCATAATCATCACCACCACGACCGCGCCCCATGCGATGTGTTATACGGTGAACATCCAAAGGCTCCACAATAATCCGATTAGGCTTAATAAAGACACATTAAGGGAATTGATAAAGAAGTTCTGGAGATATGAAGTTAAGAGGAGGTAATTTGAAAACTACATGATTCACTAAAAAGACTTATATAACGAAAATATTGGAGGTATGAAAAATGGCGGAAAAAATTAAGGCAGTTATCTTCGATTGGGCTGGAACCACGGTGGATTACGGCTGTTTTGCTCCGGTGAAAGGTTTTATCGACGGTTTCAAAAGTATCG
>WREE01000025.1 GCA_009779515.1 Symbiobacteriaceae bacterium | reverse complement strand
TTACGCAGAATGTCATCTATCTTTATCCCGATCTCGGGAAGAGAAGTGAATTTATATAAATTATCTGTGCATTCCTTAATGGTTGCCGCATCGAAGGAGTTTATGGCCTCCATAAGCCGTAGTAACTCGGGGTTTATCAGAGACAAAGCGTCAGAGGTGTTATGCTCCTGAACGGTCAGATTAGTCAGGACAGTATGGATGTTGCCTAAAAGCTCCTCCAGATCTGCCAACAATCGATGGCTTTCGTTTAATACCAGCGGTAGGTTTCCCTCTCTGCCGGCATCTTCCAGCATTCGCGCCATTTCGGACAGGCTTTCTGCTCCTATGTTAGCAGCAGCGCTTTTTAGTGCATGAACATAAATAGTGTATAAGTGTATGTCTTCAGCAAGTAGACAGGCTTGGATTTCCTTGGCTTTCGCCAAGCCATCGTTATAGAAAATAGCCAGAATTCGCATATAGTTTTCCAGGGTTCCCCCAGTCATGGCAATCCCTTTACTCAGGTTGATGCCCTTAATATCCACACTGTTTTCGGGTTCCTGCCCTTTACTTTCATCGAACTCCCCGGTGACTATCCATTTCTCCCCCGGGATCCATTTACGTAGCATACTGTGTAGTTCACCTGGATCAATGGGTTTTGGTAAATAATCATCGAACCCATTCTGCAAAAACATCTCTTTGGCGCCTAAGATAGAGTTGGCCGACAGGGCAATAATCGGAGTTTTACCAATATGCGGGTAATCGTTGCCCAGAGTGTGAATGCGACGTGTTGCTTCAATACCGTCCATACCCGGCATCATATGATCCATAAAAATCAGGTCGTAAGAAGCTGCCTTCACCGCTTCCAGGGCTTCCATGCCGTTATGGCAGGAAACAACCCGTACTTGATACAGTTTCAACAACCCTTCCAGGACGCTCAAATTTGTTTTGATGTCATCAACACTAAGAATGCTTACTTCAGGAGCAATATATCTTTCTGCTGCCATACTAATAACACCCATAGTAGAAAGATCGGAAGTCCCATTGAGAAAATTAGCCACAGGTATGGCAAAAATGGGGGTTGTAAGAATATTGATATTCCTTTCTTTAACAGCTTCACCAAATTCTACGATCAAGATGATTTTCGATTTTGTTGGCAACTCCCCGAATTCTTTCTTAGCGCGTTCGTATAAAACTGATGCTACAAATACATGAGAATACTTGTTACTGATAAGCTCCTCGTAGAATTCGGCAGCGGTGGTTACCAGCTTGTACCTGACCCCCAAGCCTTCCATAGTTTGAATAATGGAATTAATACATATCTCACGTCTCTCGAAAACCAGGATGTTCTTATCATCAGGTTTTTCAACTATGGCGAGCTTGGTATTATTTACTATCTTTTGGGGTAATCTTACGGTGAAAACACTGCCTTCACCATAAACCGAATGCACCCCAATTTCGCCACCCATGTTATCTACCAGGTTTTTGGTAATAGCCAGTCCCAGACCAGTGCCTTCCACATTGTTGTTTCTGGTCATATCAAAGCGAGTAAACTTATCGAAAAGTGTTTCTAAATCCGGTTGGGCTATCCCTCTGCCACTGTCAGCTACATCAATGCGCAACATTATGGAATCATCATCAATCTTTTTGCCATATACCGACAGAGAAACATAACCTTTGTCGGTATACTTAACAGCATTGCTTAAAAGATTCATTATTATTTGGCGTATGCGTTTTATATCTCCCAAAAGTACACTGGGAATGTTATTGTCAATATTAATTACGAAGCGCAAACACGACTCGTGGGTTTTCGACTTAATAACATGCACCACATCATTTATCAAGGAAGAGAGCATATACTCGTTTTCAATTATCTCTACATTACCGCTTTCAATTTTGGAAAAGTCTAAAATATCATTAATAATATCTAGCAGGTTAGTCCCGGCTTGTTTGATCGAAAAGATATACTCCCGAACAGTTAGTGGAATATCTTCCCGTAGGGAGAGCTCCGCCATACCAATGATAGCGTTCATAGGTGTGCGTATTTCATGGCTCATATTAGCCAAAAACTCGGATTTAGCCTTGTTGGCTCTTTCCAGGGCTTTATTAAGTCTGATCGTTTCACTTACATCGTCTGTACTGCCTACCACCCCAATCAGCGTACCATTTTCACAGTGCATGAGGGAGGTATAGGAATGGTAGACCCGGTCTTCAACTTCATTGATCCAGTTCTGAGGCCCTTCCTTGAAAGTTTTCTCAATATATGATGCAATGGTCTCAAAATGATCTGCTGTATGCCGGAGCTGAGACATATGTTTTCCTTCTATATTATCAGATATGGATAATAACGATTTAGTATATTGTCCTTTGAAGGTTGTGATGATCCCTTCATTATTGATACTCCAGATTAGTCCTTTGTAATTATCCGAAACAGCTTGCAAGTGTTGGGCTATTAGGCTACGTTGCATGGCGCCCACAATTAATAATCCCCATGAACGCAAGATATTTATTTCCGTTTTGGTAAAGGTTCGCTTCTGGTGACAGTCGTCAAAACTGACAGTCCCCCATAAATTGTCGTTGACAAATATGGGAATAACCAGGACAGACTGAATTTGTTGGGAAGATAAAAAGTTTTTTTCCGTAGGGGGGAAGTTTTCTACCAATCCATTAATTGTTTCGTCTGTAAGAAGGATTTGTTCCCATGTGGGAACAGTATCCTCGAAGGAATATTCCATATAGTTCCCGCCGAATTGATCAATGCCTGACCAGCTACATTTCTGTTGATAATACATCCTGCCATCATCTTTGCGGATGTTTTGCCACATATGAATACGATCCACTCCGGTGTATCTACCGATCATTTCCATACCTTCGGTTACGGCGCTGATATAATCTCTGGCAGCAACTTTGAGCAAAAGCTCAGCAGCTCCGTTGACAATACGCACCAGTTCCAGATTGTACTCTGCCTCCCGGCGTGCCCGAGTACTCTCTTCAACAGCTTTAAGCAGATTCTCTTTTTCACTTTCGTTAACTTGCCTTTGCACTTCCAGCTGTTCCGCCATATGGTTGAATGCTGTAGAAAACTCACCCATAAAGTCCACGCGTTGGGTAAAATCCCCATTGGCTACCTGCTTGGCTTGCCAGGTCAGATGAGTGAGAGCAGCATGCAGCGATTTCAGGGGAGCAACCATTTCATTACCTGGGTGCGGGACGGTACAATTCAAATTTCCTGCCGAAAGTTCTTGGGCGAGGGTTTTCGCTTCCATCAGTACCTTATTAAGATACAGCAACCCTTTGCCCACATCCTTAAAGGCTTCGGGCAGACTTTCCATATCCAGGGAAGTACCCTGAGGATTATAAATAATGTCCCGCATACATTCGAACAGTATATCGGCTACCTGTTTGGATTCATTCCGACAGATAATATAGTCTTCCATAATTATTCTCCCCTATGCTCTTTAAAACTTCCCCGTCGTTACCCCTGTTATTTGGATATGCAACTGAATTTATTGGAAACGCTCAGGAACAGGTCTACAATAGTCGGGTCAAAGTGGGTTCCTTTACCCTGGATGATGATAGCTACTGCTTCCTCATGAGAATATGCTTTTTTATACGGTCGTTCGGAAACCAAGGCATCGTAAACATCGATAATGGCCATGGTTCTTCCCAGCACAGGTGTCTCCTCACCTTTCAAGCCTCTGGGATAACCACTGCCATCCCACTTTTCGTGATGAGTGGCGGCAAATATTTTGGCGTATTCCAGGAATTTATGTTCGGATGTGTTCCTTTCAATTTCCTGTATGACATCCTCTCCCACGGTGGTATGTGTCTTAATTTTGTCAAACTCTTCCGCAGTCAGTTTGCCCGGCTTGAGAAGGATGCTGTCTCTAATAGCTATTTTTCCTATGTCATGTAGCTGCGTGGAGTGTACTACCAGATCCAGATCCCAAGACAAAGCTTCATCCTGGTAGAGACCACTTTCTATTATGGTTTTAAGCAGTACATGCATGTAGCGCTGGGTTCTTTCGATATGCCCGCCAGTAATATCGTCACGGCGATCCACCAGCTTGGTCATAGTGTTAAGTATGGCGTTTTGCAGTTCCACTACCGTGTTGGTTTTGGCATCCACCATGGCTAAAAGATTGTTATTAAACTCCTGCAACTCTCTTTTTTGTGATTCCACCAGAAGATGAACTTCTATGCGTTTTCGTAAAAGAGGAGGGGAAAAAGGTTTAATGATGTAGTCGATGGCTCCCAATGACAGACCTTCCAATTCGCTGTCACCGTCACTTCTGGCGGTTAGAAAGACAACGGGAATGTTGCTGGTTTCGCTTTTACCCTTAATGTGCCTGATAACTTCGTAGCCGTTCATCTCAGGCATCTCTACATCCAGTAGAATCATATCTGGAATTTGCTTTTCCAATCTTTTAAGCAGTAACCTGCCAGAGTTAAAGGTAAAAACATTATAGAAACCGGTTAGCGCTTCTGCACCAACAGTTAAGTTGGTCATATCGTCATCGACGATAAATATGGTTTTACACTCCATACATGGAGACTGCATTGTGATCACCTACTAAATTCTTTTTTCTGCTTTATCATATCCCCCACCTACGCTTCCCTTAGAGGTGGGAGTCTTACCAAAGGCAAGAAGGAGTTAAGACGCCCGCCTCTTTAGGGAATAACTTCAGGTGGAGGACAATCTCCATCGGAAACAGGATGTTTTACCATTTATAGAAGTCGTCAAGCTGATTTGAATTTGCCACGACGGTTCCTGAAAAACGGCAGACTCTGTCACCATTAGCCCAGCAATCTACCTCTCGCACGTTATACTTCTTTCCTGTGTATGCTTCGAGGATACCGGAAATAAAGCCCTCGTCATAAACACACACATTTTCGTTGCTAATAGGTATACCACTGCAATCCAAGTCCTGCCCGATAGTAAGAATGATGTTACCGTTATCGGCGTTGAAATTTTCCATGCGTAGGATGCTGATCTTCATATCCAATAATGCTTTTTGCAGGTTGGCGGCAAAACCGCTGAACTCTTGGGTCAGATCCAGGTTATTGTTAGCAAAGGCAATTCCTGCCAGGTATCCGGCCTGACGAAAATATTCGTTAGCTTGGGCAAGACCATGAGCTTTGCTGAGTACATCTAACATGGTATACTGCATAAGTCGATAGACCAGAACAGGCATCTCCTCGCTTAAGTCCCCGCGCCCTTCTTTAATGTTACCCAGCTTCTCCCAGCTGAACTCCTCATGCTTGGGACTTTGGGCAAATACATTGATGTGTGCCATTTTGCTCCTCCTCAAATTATTTTTTTTACACTACGGCAAAAACAGATTTCATATGTGTATATTATACTTAAATAAAAATTCTGCAATACACACTATAACGTAAAAAACAGTAGCAAAGCGCTGCTCTCTGTGGTATGATTATGCAGAGTAGAAGCCCATGAACTGCGTTCACCCAGAGCATTATAGATGTGGGCTTCTACTCCGCCACGGGAACCCGGGGCTCTGGAACGTAGTTCCAGAAAGCGCAGGCAGGCTTTGCCTGCCGTAGCGACCGGGGGTTTGGGGGCGGGTAGTCCCCATCTAACAGAATTGTATTAAAGAGGGGAGATTTTAGTCTATGAGCATCGCCAAAAGAACGGTTGAACTACGCAGTGATACCCTGACCAAGCCAACGCCAGCCATGCTCCAGTTCATGGTACAAGCCGAGCTGGGTGATGATGGCTACCGGGAAGATCCCACCATAATTGCATTGGAAAAGAAGGCGGCGGCACTGCTGGGCTTTGAAGCCGGGCTCTTTGTCAACAGCGGAACCCAAGGCAACCTAGTAGCGCTACTCAGCCACTGCCAGCACGGTGATGAAGTTATTTTGGAAGAATCGGCGCATCTGCTTATGTTGGAAGTAGCCGGTATGGCAGCGGTAGGTGGTTTGCAAGCTCGCACCTTAAAAGGAGCAGAGGATTCCCGAGGCTATATGGAGCCAGATGAAATTGCTAACATGATCCGCGGTGAAAAGGTCCATTGGCCTAAGACCGGGGTTATCAGTATCGAAAACACCCATAATGTGGGAGGCGGCTCGGCTCTTTCTTTGGAACAGCTTGCCGCTATGGTGGCTGTAGCCCATGAATACCGCGTTCCCTTACATATTGATGGCGCCAGAATTTTTAATGCGGCTGTAGGCTTGGGAGTCCCCGTTAAGGAAGTTGTCAAAGGGGCATCTTCCGTGCAGGTCTGCCTAACCAAAGGGCTGGGCGCTCCTGTGGGTTCAGTAGTGGTAGGTTCCGAAGCTTTTATTCATAGAGCGCGCAAGGTGCGCCAAACCTTGGGAGGTGGCTTCCGTCAAGGCGGCATTATCGCCGCTTGTGGTCTCTATGCTCTGGATAACCACGTGGAACGCCTGGCTGAAGACCATGCCAAAGCCGCGAAGCTCAGCGAAGCCTTAAAAGCCCACACCGCCTTCAAGGTGGTATCCCCTAAGATACCCACTAATATCGTGGTTTTCGAGACTACAGGCACCGGCTATGATGCCGATACCTGGGTGCTGAAGTTTGCTGAGCTGGGGATAAAATGCACCGCCCGCACCAAAAACACCCTGCGCTTTGTCACCCATATGAATGTCAGCGAGGAAGATGTTGCGTTTGCCATACAGGTGATTAAAGGCTTAGCCACTTAGCCCATAGTCCTGGGAACACAAACAAACCCGCTCTCCTCTACGGAGCGCGGGGAAAGGTTGAAGACAACGTCTTCAACCTCTCGCCTTAAGAGTGCGCTCTTCGGCGAATCAAGGTCTGTTCTTGTAATTAAGTTTGCTTTTTGACGGGCATGTGATGCCAAAAAGCGGTTACTTTTATCCCTTTAAGATAAGTTAGGTAGGAAACAAGAAACATGAAACCGGTTTTTCACAAACAAACCCGCTCTCCGTAGAGGAGCGCGGGTTTGCAGTTTATTAACTAAAACTTCCCATAGGTTAAAGAATGAGTAGACCGGCTGGCTTTTCCTAGAATCTTTCGGCAGTACTCGTTTACCTTCACCAGCGCTCGAAATGCACCCGATTGGCGGTGTTGACGGGCACTTGATCGATGACAACAGCGTCTTGAGCAGGATAACCTATTCCCAGGTAACAACACATAATATACCCTTCCGGCGCATCAACCAATTGCCCCACGTACTCTGGTTCACTGCCAATCGGAATGCGCAAGGCGCATCCCAAACCTTCTGCGGTTGCCGCAAGTAATATATTGTTGATGGCGCACCAGGCAGAGGCAAAGTTGTTATAGGTCGTCACCCCGTTGGCTTGGTTGAAATCACCATGGTGCCTGAAATAGGGTAATACCAAAGCACTGGCTTGCAGAAGCATCTGGCGTTGTTTGGGGACTGCGTCGAGATACATACTCCTCTGACTACCCTGCATATCCGAAGCCATGACCCTTTCCATCTGCATGGTGGCATGGACGCCTACCATCTTGACTACCTCGGAAATTCGTTCCTTGCTGCGGATGACCACGAAGTGGATATCCCGGAGATGATTCCCGCTAGGACCTCGTAACCCAGCGTCAAGGATGCGCTCTATCTTGTCTGCAGGCACTTCCTGGTCTGTGAAATCGCGAACAGTTCGCCGCTTTTTGATGGCTGTATAAAGATCCATTATTAACCATTTCCTTCCAGTTTGGTTTATCTTTCATCAGACGGGAGCTACCCGCCCCCCAACAGCTATCTTTTCCCCATGGCGGCTTCGATCTCCGCAATACTGCGGGGTATATTCGCCGAAAGGTTAATGCAGCCATTTTCTGTTATCAGGCAGTTGTCCTCTAAACGGAACCCAATGCCCCACTCTTCGCAATAGATCCCCACATCGACACAGAAGACCATTCCCGGTGCCACCGGTAGCCCCTGGGCGACCACATCATGAACATCGTAGCCGACATGATGCGCCCCCCCGTGCCACATCAGTTTGCCGATCTCCTCGTAGGAGGCTAACAATCCTGCCTCGTGGAGCAGCTGGTAGCAGTACTGGCGAATGGTGAGATCGACCTCCTGGGTAGTTATCCCCGGCTTGATGATAGCAAAAAGGTGTTCCGATGTTTGATAGGCGCACTCATAGAGCAGCCGTTGCCGTTCGCTAAACTTACCGCTTACCGGCCAACTCCGGGAGCAGTCGTTATAGATACCATCCCAACAGGCGCCTACATCGTTTAAGATCATATCGCCCTCGTTAATTTGCCCGCTGTAAGCGTGATAATGAATACAAAAGTTATTATTACCGGCGGAGATAATGGGCGGGAAAGATAAAGCCTCGCCACGGTGCCTGGTCAGCACCTCCTGGTAGATGGCTTTTAATTCGTACTCATACATCCCCGGCTTGGCTGCCTGCATCATGGCTTTAATCCCTTGGCCGGTGATATCAATAGCGCGCTTCATAGCCTCGATCTCGCAGGGTTGCTTGAAAAGGCGCTGCAGACGTAACTGCTGATGGATATTGATTATTTGTAGCGCCGGGTAACGCTGAGCCAGCAGTTGGGCGAAGCTGTGGGCGGCATCATCGGGGAGCTCGGGAGTTAACTTATGCAAATCCAGAGCCACATACTTATACCTACCGGAGCTTATAATCCGATGGATAATATTGGAAAAATCCGCCAGGTAGCGGCAGTTGGTTATCCCAGCGATCTCTTCCACTTCGTGAGCTTTAGGGCGTGGACCGTTCCAGCGTTCAGCCCGCTCATCCGGCGGCAGAATGAAGGCGGTCTCCTCTACTTTCTCCCCAGACTTCTGCGCTAAAAAAATAATGCCGGCGGCATCTTGCTTCAGTCCGGTAAGATAGACGAAGTTGCGGTTAGGGTAAAACTCGTAGTAAACATCGGCGGTCATGTGAGGAGCGACCCCCGCAAAGGATAGCAGCAGCGTTCCTTCAGGCAGAGTGTGGTAAAGGGTGTTGCGGTTGCCGCTATGAAACGATTTGTCCATGTTTTAAACCTACCTTTTTTAACATATTGTAACTACTAACCTACTTGGTTGAGTTCCAGAAACCTGTGTTATCTTAGATGGGTGCGCCACGCCCCCTGGTCGCTTCGTCGGCGCATGTCCGCCTCCGCTCACAGCCGCTTTGCGTCTGCACCACATTAACATGTGGTGGTAACTATTCAGGTGCAGAGTACCTGAATAGTTACAGCATATTGTAACATATCAGCCTGGGGGTAGTCCATGGTGCAATCTATTTTTAGGGCATGTATAATTAACTGTCAGTCTTTGCCAATTTTTCTGGACTGTAGCAAGACAAATGTGCTAAAATACACCCAAAGAAAGGGGTGGAGTTAATGCCTGATCGCATAGCCAAACTACAACAGCTGATGATCCAAGATGGTGTCGACGGGGTGCTTTATGCCACCAGCGGCAATATGCAATATTTTTTGGATGATCTCTTCTTCTGGCAGCGCACCACCGATACCGGTGGCGGTAAAACAGCAGCGGACTGGCACCTTAACGGGCATTTTTTCAACAAACCGGACTGCCTTCTCTTTATTCCCGCCGAAGGTGAAGCCGTTCTGGTGCTGACCTACGATAAATGTGATGCTATGGGGCATATTCCTGTGACGAAGAGGGCAGCCTTCTTTCCTATGCTGGCAGATGAGTTACGACCTTTGCTTGAAGGATGCCATCGCATAGCTGTCGGCGAAAGCTGCCAACAGGCCCTGCAAGCCATGGTGCACCAGACAGATAACCGTATAATCATCAGCGATGGGGAGGCTTACGGCGAAAAGCTACGGATGATTAAAGATGCCGGAGAGATCGCCAAGCTGCGTCAAGCAGCTCACTTTACCGATATGGCCATGGGGACTATCACTAGCGCTCTGCAGGAGGGGGTCACCCCTCGGATGGTGCAGCGCCTGATCGCTGCTATCGCTCTGGATAGCGGCAGGGGGAGTATTTCCTTTAACCCCGCAGCTATCTTCGTGCAGTCCGGTGCTCCCGGCTCCGAGGAACTCTTCAATTATCCTCCCCATGCCGGATTACAGGAGGGAACGGCTATCGGTTTTGATTTCGGTTATGTGGTAGATGGCTACTGTTCGGACTTCGGTCGCTCCTTTTACTGCGGTAAAAACCGACAAGCGCGGGAAGCCTATGATGCGCTGCAAGAGGCGCAGCTATATCTGCTTTCTTTAATTAAGCCGGGGGTAAGTCTGGGCAGCACCTTTGCTACCCTCCACGACAAACTGGAGGGTCATGGTTTAGGTAAATATCTGCGTCGGGTGGGAGATTTTGGCATTATGGGTCATCAAATTGGTATTGATGTTCACGAACGCCCCTGGCTACGTTCCGATGAGGAAGCGGTTTTTTTGCCGGGTATGGTCTTATGTATCGAGCCTAAAATAATGTGGCCAGGTTTGTGCTATCTGCGGGTAGAGGATATGGTGCTTATCACCGAAACCGGCTGCGAATCTCTGACGAAGTATGACCGCAGCCACTTTGAATTATAAATATTCACGGTAAGCGGTGGCTCCGCTAAAAGCAAGGATGAGGGTTAACTATGTTGGAAATTGGCATGAATAATGTGGTGCGCAACTTCGGCTTTGGCAATGTCTTGAACGGGGTGAACTTAGAAGTTACCACCGGGGAGAGGGTAGCCTTAGTCGGTCGTAATGGCACGGGAAAATCAACTATCTTAAAGATCATTTATGGCGAGGAGATCGTCACCTCCGGCAGTGTGCAAGTGCGCCGGGGAGCGACTATTGGCTATCTGGAACAGATCCCCGAACTGCTGGCGCGGGAAACCTTGACCCGGGAACTGCTGATGGAACCTTTCGCCGAGCTGCAAGCCATCGAAGAGCGGCTGCGCCAATTGGAAGCTCAGATGTCAGCCAGTACTGCTGCTCGGGACGATAAAGCCTTGGAACGTTTGATGCGCTCTTATGCTCATCAGCAAGAGCTATACGAATCTCTGGACGGTTATGGTATCGAGGAGCGCTTCGGCAGAGTCACTACCGGTTTTGGGTTGACTGAACTTTTGGACAGACCTTTCAACGCCCTCAGTGGTGGACAGAAGACTATTGTGATGCTGGCCTGTGTCATGCTGCGCAACCCGGATATTTTGCTGCTGGATGAGCCTACTAATCACCTAGATATGCAGACCTTGGAGTGGTTCGAGGGCTATCTGGCGCGGTATAAAGGCACCGTGATCATCGTCTCCCACGACCGCTATTTTCTCGATAGGGTGGCGACCAAAACCATCCTTCTTTACAAAGGGAAATGCACCGCCTTTATGGGTAACTACAGCTTTTCTCTGAAAGAGCAGGAGAGGCTTTTGATGTTGGAATTTGAGCAATACAAAAACCAGCAAAAAAAGATTGAGGCGATGGAGGCGGCGATCCGTCGCTATCGGGATTGGGCGGCTCGTGCCGATAACGAAGACTTCTATCGTCGAGCGAAAGAGTTAGAAAAACGTCTGGAGAAGATGGATAAATTAGAGCGTCCCGAGCTAGAGAAGGCGCAGATACCTTTAAGCTTTACCGGGAACCGTAGCAGCAAGGAGGTTCTTAAGCTCCAAGGGGTGACGTTGCAAATAGGTGAGAAGCTGCTGTTGCGCCAAGCGAGTTTAATGCTCTTTTTTCGCGATAAAGGGTGCCTTATTGGCGACAACGGTTCCGGTAAGACTACCCTGTTACGGGCTATTTTAGGGGAGATCCCCAGCCACGGTATAAGTATCGCTGAAAACGCGAAAATTGGCTACGTTCCCCAGGAAATACGCTTTGCCGACGACCGTACTTCGGTTCTAGATACCTTTAGAGGGGAAGTAATTTGCACCGAAGGGCAAGCTCGAAACATTTTGGCTAAGTATTTCTTCTTTGGCGAGGATGTTTACAAGCGGGTGGCCGCTCTCTCCGGAGGAGAGAAGGTTTTGTTGAAGTTGGCAGTACTGATGCAGCATGAAATTAACCTGCTGGTGTTAGACGAGCCGACTAACCATATCGATATTGAGACCAGGGAAATGCTGGAAAACGCCTTGCTGGATTTTGACGGCACCATCCTTTTTGTCTCCCATGACCGCTACTTCATTCAAAAAATAGCCCAGCGGATTTTTGCCATAGGCAACTTGGAAATTATCACCTATGAAGGAGACTACGAGGAGTACCGCGCCTACAAAAACTTATAGGTAGGGTTTATGGGCGGCTATCCAGGCGCGAGCCAGCTCATCGCAGCGGTTGTTTTCCCGGTTCGCTGCGTGTCCTTTGACCCAGCACCAAGTAATATGGTGTATGGCGCTAAGAGACAGGAGTTCTTGCCATAAATCTGGGTTTTTCACCATGGCGGTTTTGCTTCTACGCCACCCCTGTCGTGACCAATTTGCCAGCCACCCTTTGTTGAAGGGATCGACCAGGTAGGAGGAGTCGCTGAACAGGGTTACCGAACATGCCTCTTTAAGGTGTTGCAAAGCCGCAATAGCCGCTATCAGCTCCATACGGTTGTTGGTGGTAGCAGCTTCCCCGCCACTTATTTCCAAGCGTTTGTCAAGATAGAGAAGGACAGCTCCCCATCCCCCCGGTCCCGGGTTGCCGGAACAGGCGCCATCGGTGTAAATAGTCACTTCCTTGATAAATGCCTACCTCCTGCCGAGTAAGATAAAATCCATTGTAGATTCATGGTACTATGCCCTAGATTAACCGGAGGAGTGGTAGCCACCATGGTAAAAGTTAAATACTGGTTCAAAAAGGTAACGCTAATCACTTTGGCAGTTGCCTTAGTTGCTGTTGGCGTCAACCTTTTTCTGGCGCCTCACAGTATTGCTGCCGGAGGGTTAACCGGCTTGGCGGTTATCCTGGAAGCGTATGCGGGGTTTGACCGCGCAGTGGTAGTCTGGGTGGGGAACGCCGTGATGCTCCTGATAGCTCTGCTCATGCTGGGACGAGAAGTTTTTTTCAACACAGTTATCGGAGCCGGTCTACTGCCTCTCTTCATAGCTCTAGTCCCTAAGTATAGGTTGGTTAACGACACCATGCTTTCCATGATAGTCGGTAGCGCTATCTTTGGAGTGGCAGTATCGATAATGTATAGCCAAAAAGCATCCAGCGGTGGGACTGCCGTGCCGCCTTTAATACTAAAAAAACAGTTTGGCATTTCTACCTCCCTGGGGCTGCTTCTTACCGATGGGGTGGTGGTAACCTTGTGCCTCCTGGTTTTCGATATTGATGCTTTCTTCTATGCCATTTTATCTATTGTGATTACCGCTATAGTCATGAGCTATATCGAGAACGGAACCAACAAGAAAAAGCGTGTCCATATTATCAGTTCTAAACATGAGGAGATAGCGCAAGATATTATGGCAATTATCGGCAGGGGGGTAACCATAATCAGTGCCAAAGGTGCCTACTCACAGCAGGAACTTCCCATGCTGATGGTTACTATCAACCGGGAAGATTACCAGCCCCTTATTGAAATTGTCCATAAGTACGACAAAGAAGCCTTTATGATCACGGATGTGGTGGCAGATGTCCATGGTAAAGGCTTCACTATCGGAACCGGAACGGTTTAAACGTAAAAATTTTGCTACTACACTGATAAATGGGGCCTAACCGTTCTAGCGCACAGTGTAGCCGTTAGCTAAAAGGACTTGAACTCCTGGGGCGAAGTCTTCAGTTTTGAGTAAAACATAGTCGGTATTATAGGTTGAGATGACAAATATCCCCAGGGAAGCCGCTGCTAAAAGTCCGGATATTTTGGCAATGACCCCCACTGTGGCAAAGTCGATGATACCAGTAATTCTGAAAGCCCGCCAGCCCTCTTCGGCCACAACTGTATTAGCAGGTATGTACGCAGTTTCAGCGACCAAAGAAATCTCTTCGTCTGTTTTCGCAAGGAAGACAAACTCTCGCGAGAAGTCTACCTGCTCAAGATCTTTTATTTTGCATACGGTCAACTCTAAATCCAGTATTTGTAACTCCATAAGGTTACCCCTCCTCATATTACCACATAAATATTTTAATTCCAGGTTGCCTGTTACCAAGTTATTTAGTTTTATCGTTGCTCCCAGGCTAACCGCCTTGCTTAAGGAGGCATGACCATGAAAAACTGGTATCCGGAAGAGTACTCTTTCCATATTACGGTAACAGCAGTGGGCGCTGACGATAAGCCCGAGAGCTGCCGCAAAGGTCACGAAGTCGGCGACAGTTATAGCTGCGGCTATGGCTGCCCCGGTGGCTTCTGCTCTAAGTCGATGGCGAAACTGTTCCCTTTGATGGAAGCTGTCCGCTCAGGTGGCGACTTAGCCAATCTATTGGCAGGAGCAACCAGGCATAGAGGCGAATTCTACTGCGCCGATGGAGTGGTGAAGTTTAGGTTGGAAGCAGTGGTCGGCGGTAAAAGTATGCCCTGATCCTCAGAAATTCTCCACATTTAATGCCCGCATGGAATTAAAGACAGTTAGAACCAGCACCCCCACGTCGGCAAAGATACCGGCAATCATGGAGGCAAATCCCAGGGTCGCTAGGAGCATAACCGCAAACTTAATGCCCAGGGAGAAAAAGATATTCTGGCGAACAATCCCCAGAGTCTTTTGAGAAACCCGAATACCGGTGGCAATTTTCGAAGGCTCATCGGTCATAATAACCACATCGGCAGCCTCAATGGCAGCGTCTGAGCCCAGAGCCCCCATAGCAATACCCACATCGGAACGGGTGAGGACTGGAGCATCGTTAATACCGTCCCCCACAAAGGCCAGTTTGCCTTGTGCCGAGGTATTAGCCAGGAGTTCTTCCACCTTATCCACCTTATCGCCGGGCAAAAGCTCGGCGAAAACCATATCCAGCCCTAAATCGCGACCTACTTTTTCGCCGATGACCTTAGCATCCCCGGTGAGCATCACCAGTTTCTTAATACCGGCATCTCTTAGGGAGCGGACGGCCTCGCGAGCATCTTCCTTAATTTCGTCAGCGATAAGAATATGCCCGAGGAAAGTGCCCTCTACAGCTACCAGGACAACTGTGCCATGAACTTCACCAATTTCGTAAGCAACATTCCTGCTGTGCATGAAGCGGGCATTACCTGCCAGAACCTCTTGGCCATCCACTATGGCGCGAACACCATGCCCGGATATCTCCTCGACTTCGCCGATCCTGCTGTTATCAATATCTCTGCTGTAAGCCCGCTTAAGGGAAGAGGCGATGGGATGATTGGAGAAAGCCTCGGCATGGGCAGCAATCTCCAACAATTTATCAGCGGTGATGCCCACCCCATGAACCTCCTGGACATTGAAGACTCCATGAGTTAAAGTGCCGGTCTTATCAAAAACTACCACTTCCATCTGGGAGAGCGCCTCCAGGTAGTTGCTACCTTTAACTAAAATCCCTTTGCGGGAAGCTCCCCCGATACCGCCAAAGAAGGTGAGGGGAATAGAAACCACCAGAGCGCAGGGGCAGGAGATAACCAGGAAAGTTAACCCGCGGTAGATCCAATCGTAGAAAGAAGCTCCTGGTATAAAAAGAGGCGGCAACAGCGAAATGATGGTAGCTAAGCCGACCACTGCCGGGGTGTAATGACGGGCAAACCTGGTGATAAAGTTCTCCGTTTGCGCCTTCTTAGTCACCGCATTCTCTACTAAGTCGAGGATTTTACTGACGGTGGAATCGTAAAACTCCTTGGTAACTTCTACGGTTAACAAGCCATTGACATTAATACAGCCGCTGAGCACTTCACTGCCAGGACCTACTTCCCGGGGCACCGACTCGCCAGTTAAAGCCGAGGTGTCCAAGTTAGAATTCCCTTCGATAATTATACCATCCAAAGGAACTCGTTCGCCGGCTCTAATGATAATGGTTTCTCCTAAGGTTACCTCATCAGGATCAACCCTGATAATTTCTCCTTCCCTATGCACATTGGCGTGGTCGGGTCGGATATCCATCAGGTCGGCAATGGATTTACGAGACCTGTTGACGGCGTAACTCTGGAAGAAGTCCCCTACCTGAAAGAACCACATAACCAGAACCCCTTCGAAATACTCGCCGATGACAAAGGCGCCCACCGTAGCAATGCTCATCAGGAAGTTTTCGTCTAGCCACTGACCGCGAGCGATATTGCGCGCCGAGCGCAGCAAAATGTCGCTGCCGATAACCAGGTAGGCGGCAAAGTATAGGACAAAGTTGGGTAAGGGGTTTTCTAATTTTAAGACCAAAGCTGCCGCCAGAATAACACTTCCTGCCACAAGCCTTATGAGTTTTCTCTTCATCACCGGGTTCATCAAACCACTCCTTATGATCAATGCTATATAGCAATATTTGCTCAACTGTTCAACTGTATGCTGCAATATTAGGGGATGCCATGTTTTAGGGGCATCCCCCGCTTTTTAGTTACGCCTTCTTGACTTCGATATGAGGCTCAACTTGCTTGATGATAGTCATGGCAGCTGCCACAATGTTGTCCATTTTGTCGTTTTCGCCTTCAATAGTCAGCCTGGTGGTGGCAAAGTTCATGGTCACATGGGTTACGCCATCGAGCTTAGCGACCCCTTCTTCGATCTGACCGGCGCAATGCGCGCAGTTAAGACCTTCGAGCTTGAAAGATTTTTTCATTAGCCCTACCTCCGTTATTAAAGATAAATCAGTTGCACGTTTATTCAACTGTTGCCAGTATACACAGCATCTCAGACTTTGTCAAGACCTTGGAGGAAAAAAAACTTGACAAGAAAGCAGCGGAAGCATATAGTTTTTGGGAAGAAATACCTGGTAAGGAGGTGTGGTCATGGCTCTATCTCGTGCCACGCTCAAAGAAAGAGCTTTGCATCCTTTGCAGTGCGATGTGGAAAGTATCCATGAAGAGGTCATCCTCCGCGTAAGAGCGGTAATGCCTGACCAGGACGAGTTTCAGGATCTGGCCAACCTTTACAAAATGCTCTCCAGTCCTACCAGGGTCAAGATCCTCTGGGCTTTGCATCAAAACGAAATGTGTGTTTGCGACCTGGCTGTTCTGCTTAATATGACGAAATCGGCAATCTCCCACCAGCTTAAATCCCTGCGCTTATCAAATTTGGTCAAATTTCAACGGCAGGGGAAAAATATTTACTACTCCCTGGCAGACGACCACGTCAAAGATATTTTTGAAAAAGGCTTCGCCCATGTCCACGAGTGTTGCCCGAACTAACAAAGCCGTTAGATAGCCCCAAAACATAACGAGCCTCCTCCGCCGGGATATCGGCAGAGGAGGCTCGTGGCATTTTATTGAAAGCGTAAAACCGTTATGAGCATAAACGGGCAGATTGCCATCTGCCCCTACAAAAATCCATCGCCAATATGGTGCAGGAACTAATAAGTCACGGTTACACAACGATTGGGTTGTTTCAATGTAGCAGCAGTCATTTTGTAGGGGACG
>WREE01000024.1 GCA_009779515.1 Symbiobacteriaceae bacterium | reverse complement strand
TTATCTTCTTCGATAACTCGGACAATGCCTCGGGTCGTTCCCGGGGTCAGAGTAATACCTCGTAGCTGATTATAGGGCAAATCGGTAGCTTCAGGGTAAACCGCTTCACCGCTGCTGGTGAGCAGCCAGGGAACTAAGCCACGGCTTAGTTCCTTTTCGTATTCTAAGCGCCGCTGAGCAATAAGCTTGGCATAGTTCAACTCTTCGCTCCGCAGGTCGTCTAAAGTGAGTAAAAATATATCTTCCGGCTTTTGCAGTAAACCCTGCAGATGCAAGCTGGAACCAGCTTGGAGGAAGACTTCACGAACTAAGGCGATAACCTGGGTTAAAGTTTCCATTATTTGCAATTCCCAGCCTGCCAGAGATTTGGCAACACCTACATAAGTGGACATCATCCGAGCGTTAAGGGATCCTAAATACTTGTCGCTTAAATGGACTAAGAGATAGTCTAAACTCTTAAGGTTCTCACGCACCTGTTGCTGATGATAATCCGGCTGTTCATGAATGCGGGAAAAAGCCTCCACTAACTCTCCCAACAGGTGCTGTTTTTCGTGCCAACGTGGGGAGCCTGGGTCTAAATCTATTAAGCCATAATGTCGCAGGTTTTGCAACATGCTGTTAATGCTGTCCTGCAGCTCATAAATATCGGCACCACTGTGCATATAATAGATTGAAGCCATATAAAGTAAGCGGGATATCTCGTAAGAGGGGTGGTTGTGAGGGAGATGAAAGAAAGGGTCTAAATCAACCTCCACCTGGGGGAGGCGAACCAATTGGCGCTTAATCCAATCCATGGCGATGATCGCTGGGATAGCATAACCTACCTGGTCGACGATAAGACCTGCCAGCAAAGGCAGGGCTTTATCTAGCCAGGAGAGGGCAGCCGGAAGGGAAGTGAGCTGTTCGCTGTTATGGCGCAGGTTGCGCACAAAATTTGTGCCCAAAGATTTTAAATAGTAGGCAGCTTTATTAGGCTGTAGGAAGCCTAAGGCTTTAGTGCGGAAGATAAGGCGCCACCTGGGGTCTTGTAGCGTCGAGCCTAAAGGAACCATACTTTTGACATAAGTTTGGCGGCTGCGCTCCAGCAGTTCCTCCGACCCGGGTAGGTGTTGGCTCACCATCCGTAGCAAAAAGGAGCGATGTTGGGGCAACAGCATTTGGTTGGTGACATCAACCCAGAGACGACCACCGGCGATTTTGATCCAAGGAGGTTGTTTCGGTGCCGGATGTTTGGTTATTTCACCTAGGGTGTAGCTAATCAGCTCCCGCCACATGGTGGTACCCCAGGGTGATAGGGGAGTATGCCACCCCATGTAGGCGCCGAAGTTAAAGTAGGCTCTGGTCTCACGCTTTTGTCCCGGAGCTGCCCCTTGTTCGATGCGAGGGAACATGGAACCTAATGCTCTTATCTGGAGGAGAAAAAGGCGATCACGGTCGTAAGTCCATTCGATAACCTGGGGTTGCTCAAAGGCGTGGCTCACTTGCACTCCAATCCCCAAGAGCTCGTCGATCTGATGCTCCTCCAGGGTGGCTGCTCCTCGTTGCTCTTCCGGGGTGGCAGCCAATTCGGTTCCGGAATGCCCCGGCTCGCTGTTGGCGCGCCGCATCTCCGGCTTGACGGTAAAGCTGGCTTGAAATACCGCCCCGCTGGTATCTAAGGTCCAATGATCGGGACGCACTTCGTCCCGCACTAAGCTTTCCCCTAAGCCCCAGACAGAGCGGATAACCAGCTGGTCTTCTCTGTTATTGCGGGGGTTTGCCGTGAAGATTAAACCGGAAACCTGCCCTGGCACAAAACGTTGGACGAGGACTGCCAGAGCCAGGTTCTTGTGAGGGAGTCCCATCCGCTGGCGATAGCGTATGGCATCTTCACTCCAGAGGCGCGACCAGGCAAGCTGGATAGCTAAAATTAGCTCATCGAGGCTTTGGATATTGGCAGTGCTGCGCACTCTTCCGGTATTGTTGGCAGGGGAGAGAGCGGTGCCGGGGTCGGAAAAACGCACAATGACGGCATCTTGTCCAATCCCCTCCCAGGCTACGCGGATAGCCTCTTGGAGTGCTGCTGGAAACTGCAGGGTAAAACAGCTCTGGGTCAGCAATCCGGAGTAGCGAGCCAACTCTTCGTTTTTTTCGGGGATAGGAATATCGTTGCTCAGGAGGACATACTCCATGTTGTTATACTCCACTACCTCGCGGTAGGTAGCAGTATCTATGACAAAGCCATCGGGTACCTGCAAGCCATTTTGTCTAAGCCAGGCCAAATGCAGCGCTTTGTCCCCTACTAAGGATCGCTCGGATTCCGTCAAAGCAAATAAAGAGCGAATCAAGCCTTTCCCCCCTTAGCTGTTAGCTGTCAACTCCTGTCTGTTTTCTGCATGAGGGGGACAAGCTCCTTCTTGTAGCTCCCGTCTAAGAGTAGAAGACCATGAACTGCGTTCATCCAGAGTATGATACATGTGGGCTTCTACTCCGCCACGCGACCGCGTGGTTCTGGAACGTAGTTCCAGTAAGCATTTCAGGACATGCGCCTGAAATGCGACGGGGGTTTGGGGGTGGTAACCCCCATCTAGAGGAACACCAACAAAGGTTACCCTCGCAGGAAACGGATATAGATGGACTCCGCCGCAACAAAGGCTAAACTATTATCGCTATCCGGGAGGTTGGAACTGACATCGGTGCTGAAGTTAAAGGGAATTTTCTGATTTAAAAGGCAGACCCAGTTCCAATCGGGTTCAGCTGTCATCCTTGCCTGTACCTGTAAAAAAGAAAGCCCGTACAGAACTTCGATGGTTTTGATCGGCAGCGTGTTGGGTGTCTTGGTAACCAGGAGGGCTATATCCTTGGATGGACGGCTGTGGCGGGAGTAGGTCGTGGAGAGAAAGGATGAATGCTGCTGGAACCATCGGAACTTAGCGCTATTATTGAGATTCCATGCTCGGAAATAATAGTCTCCCGCATTGCCGTTATGGGTGATATGCCAGAAGGGCCCGGCGGCTGTAGTGCCGGTGTTCTTATACCAACTGCTGGTGATATCAGGATCGAACACAGCAAAAATATCGGTAATGGCTACCTCCGGTCTGTCATCCAGGAGGTAAAAGAGGTATCTTCCATTCCCGTACTCATTAAGATTAACGCTGGTGCTGATATAACCACTGGCTCCTTGATTCTTGCTGGGAAAATAAAGATCGCTGACATATCCTGGCCGGGGGTAGCCTGTTTGACCATTAACCCGCTTGATGAACTCATCTTTGATCTGTTTAGCACGGGCAGCAGATGAACATAGCTCCCAGATCGGCTTCAGCTCCTGACCGCCGAAATCGCAGAGGGTAGGAGTTCCCGTAGGTCCCTCCAAGGACTGGCGCCATTCATTCAGCTTGCTGGCAGCAGTCTGAGGGTCCATCAATCCCGCATCATGGAGCACGCCACCGATACAGCGCACCTTGCGCTCCGCTCGGGAGTTGAAGTTAGAGGAAAACTCCTGGCTGCCGTTACCAACCTTCAGACCAGCACTGGCGAAACCAGCGTTGAAGGAAGCCCCAACCGATTTTTCGAAGGTAGAAAAGCTCTCCGTGTAAGCGGACTCAATCGAAACATTGTAATCCATCCTGCCGCCAATGCGCACCGAAGTCAGAATATGACTTCCGTAGCTGTCCAGAATTTGAGCCGGGGTTATGGCAGGGTTGTTGATTGCTTCCAGGACAGCGGGATAAACGAAGTTACGCCAGTTGAAGTTCAGAGGATCGGCGAGCTGATATTCGTGGAGCCGTACCCAGTAAGTGATACTGCCCAGATACCTGCTGCCTCTTTCCTTGATGTTCGAGCCAAATTTGCTTTCCACACTGCCGGAGAAGCCCATGAACCCCCCGCCCGTTTTGACGCTTTTAGTTGTGGTCTTGCAATAGTCGTAGGCGCTGCGTTCGATGACCTCGTAATACTCCGAGAGGTTGAAGCTGGTGATATGGTCGATCTGCCGCCACTCCATCATCTTGGCGACGTCCAGTATGGGAACCTTCAGGGAGGTTGTCGTGTCCGGTGAAGCGAAGTCCCCCAGGACATTATAGCCGCGACCCAGGAAGTTAAGTCCTTTGACATCAGGATCGGTCAACCCTCCACTGCCCAGCTGGAAAGCGGTGCAAACTACTTCCTTGAAGTAGGCGTTACCGGTTTTATTATAAGCCCGTACCGCATAAGAGTAAGTGGAACCTCCTGCTGCTTCGGTATCGATGTAGGAGGTAGAGTTGGCCGGCAGCAGAAACTCTTTGGTGGCACTAGTCCCACTCCCACCATGGAGATGCCTGACGACTTGATAGCCATCTTCGTTATCGGCGTTATCCACCCAAGTTAGCTTGGGATTAAGTTGAGCTTGGTTGCTGATTACCACCAGGTCGCTAACTGTAGCAGGCCTGGTTGCTGTCGCTACCGGGGCTGAAGGATCCAGGGGAATGAGGACACTGGGTTGTTCCGGCAAGCCATGTTGCGCCAAGATACTTCCCGCAATGACGATATCATCAGGGGTAGCATCGGCAAAGATTATTAAAAGGGAGGGTTTGTTGATAAGCTCCTCGTCTGCCAGGATGAGGGGAAGGTTGGAGGAGAGAGAGGGAGTATCTTCCTTTTCGTCCTCGACCACAGGAGACTCCGGTTCATCATCATCGAGCTCGATGATAATCGTCCCTTCGTCGCCGGTCAGCCATTCCTCAGGTATCTCCAAAGGTGCAGTCGCCTCCGGGAGGTCACTGCCCAGGGAGAGGGAAGCGTCTGCTTCATCTGATCTCTGCACCAGGGTAACCTGCTGGGTAACAGCATCCCAGTCCAGGTCACAGCCAAGGTTTTCGCTGACAAAACGCAGGGGCAACATGGTACGCCCATTAATAATTAGGGGTCTGACATTGGCATTGGCAGCATCGATAGGCAGAGTCTTGCCATTTATCACCGCATTGCTCTGTCCGATCCAGAGTTCCAGTTTAGTGTCCTTGAGTTGCACCGTAACCTTGCTGGTATCGGGATCCCAGCCTACAGCCGCTCCCAGGGGATCGGCAACGAAACGAATCGGCAGCATGGTGCGTCCCTCGATAATCACCGGCGGAACGTCCATTGGGGTAAAGACGCCGTTGATGGTATAGGTGGACTGGTTGATGGCAAAAACCATCGTGATTTTTTCGGCAGCTACCGTACGCGGCAGCAAAGCGATGCAAAGGCCAAGCAGCAGCGACACTGCCAGCAGGACTGGCAGGAGTTTTAAAGAGAAAGTCTTCATCTTAATCCTCCTCGTAGGCTCAAGTTGGTTATGCGATACATCTTTTTTTCGGCTTACTTGCCTATCTTTCCTTTGTCCTAAGTTATTTTTCAGCAGAGCTTGACAGGTCAACTGCTATTTGTTATGATAGCCCGGAACAAAGAGGAAGCCAATTGCTTCTCACCTGACGCTAAAGTGTTCAGGTCGGTAAAAGCATCTATACAAGTAGCAACCATAGATAGCGGAGTGGGGTAGCATTTTACGGTAGTGCTGTCATTATTCTGGTTGTCAGCCGTTGTTTCTTGGCTTATAGGGTTGTTATCGGAAGCGAGCTTTCTCAAAAGGCTCGCCTTTTTGATTCATTTAAAGTAATTAGGGGGTGTACAGTATCAGCAAAGGGTTCCAAGTAAATGATGAGATCAGAGCTAGAGAAGTCCGCGTCATCAGCGAGACCGGTGAACAGTTAGGGATTATGCACATCCGTGATGCCCTACGCATTGCCCAGGAACGAAGTCTCGACCTCGTCCGGGTAGCAGCTAATGCGGTGCCACCGGTATGCCGTATCATGGATTACGGTCGTTTCAAGTACGAGCAGAGCAAGCACGAAAGAGAAGCACGAAAGAAGCAAAAAACCATCAGTATTAAAGAGGTGCGCATGACACCTACCATCGAAGACCATGATTTGAAAACCAAAATTATGGCATGTCTCCGTTTCCTGGAGGAAGGGGACAAGGTTAAAGCTACAGTTCGCTTTCGTGGCAGGGAAATTACCCACTCCAATTTGGGTAAGCAAGCCCTGGATAAACTGGCTGCCGGCGTGGTTGAAATCGGTGTTGTGGAACGAGAAGCGAGAATGGAAGGCCGCAACATGATTATGTTTCTGGCACCTAAGAACCCTTAGAGCTGCACCTTTTTTTCAGATGCGCTATAACCCTCCTAGTCTTAGCCATAGGCAAGTTAGAGTATGGGGGTGCCAGTGGCACCAGGGCTCTTTAAGGCGAAGAGGTACATAACGAAGGGAGTAGATTGTCATGCCTAAAATGAAGACTCATCGAGGAGCTGCCAAGCGCCTGGATAAGACTGCAACCGGAAAGGTAACCCATAAAAGTGCTTTCCGTTATCACAAAGCAGCCGCCAAGTCACCGAAACGTATGCGGCAGCTACGGGGACGCAATGTTGTGGCACCAGCCGAACAGCGCCGCCTCAGCCGCCTGATACCTTACCTCTAAGCTGTTGCTTAATGTTATAAGAAGGAGAGAATTATTATGCGTGTTACATCCGGGGTAACTACCCGTCGGCGCCATGGCAAAATTCTTAAGCTCGCCCGAGGATATAAAGGCGCTAAGTCTAGGCAATTTAAGGTAGCTAACCAAGCTGTTATGAAAGCAGGCTTTTATGCCTATCGTGACCGCCGCCAAGTCAAGCGTGATTACCGCCGCCTCTGGATCGCTCGGATCAATGCCGCCGCTCGGCTCAACGGCACCACCTATAGTCGTATGATCTCCGGGCTTAAAAGAGCAGGGGTCACGGTTAACCGTAAGATGCTTGCCGATTTAGCCGTCTATGACAGTGGCGGATTCAGCCACTTAGCCGAAGTATCGAAGCAACAATAGGTTAAATTTTTAAAGGGTGCTAAAAGCGCTTGGCTAGGGGACAACAAGCACCAAATACAAGGCTGCCAACTTCCTAGAGGGCAGCCTTTGTTGTAGGACAGGGGATGCTATGCTCATATCTTCTGTACAGAATATCAAAGTTAAAAGTGCTCGAAGTTTACACAGCTCCAAAGGTCGTTGGGAAGGGAGCGCCCTACTGGTTGAAGGAGTGCGACTTATCGAAGAAGCCGCACAAAGCTCCCAGAGTATAGAGCAGCTCTTTTATTGCCCGGAGCGGTGTCAGAGCGCCAGAGAGCAGCGTGTTTTAGCATCTGTGGAGGGTCAAGGAGCAGAGCTGCTGGCGGTAACGCCCCAAGTTTTGCAAGCTCTCAGCCAAACCGTGACACCTCAGGGTCTGGTTGCCCGAGTAACCTTGCCTTTACGGGTACCGGTGGTTGAGCTAAGTTCCGGTTCGCATTTACTGGTTGCCGATGGGGTGCAAGATCCCGGCAATATGGGCACTTTAATGCGTTTGGCCCATGCTTTTGCCTGTTGCACTATGGTGGTGTTACCTCATACCGTAGATTACCGGAGTGACAAAGTGGTGCGTGCCAGTATGGGAGCGGTGTTTCATCTGCCGGTGCAGGAGTGGCATAGCGACGAACTGGTCACGGCTATGGCGGAGCTCCACATACCTTTACTGGTGCTGAGTGTCGCCCAGGGTATCCCTCTTTGGCACAGTCATTTGGCAGAGGGGTGGGCTTTCGTCGTCGGCAACGAAGGGCGAGGGGTTTCCCCCCTGTTGGCTGAGGTAGCCGATCAAGCAATTATGATTCCCATGCCCGGTGGTGCCGAATCTTTAAATGTGGCTACTGCTGCCGCTATTGCCTTGTACGAGGCTACTCGGCAGCAAGCTAGGCTCTGATTTGGTGGAAGAGGGAGAATCTTATGCCCCTGGAGAGTGAATTGTTATGGCAATAGCTGTTGATCTTGCTGACTTGCCTGCCACCGCCCACCTGGCTCAGACCATAGCTCCCCTGTTAAAAAGAGGGGATTTTATAGCACTTTGCGGGGATTTAGGAGCGGGCAAGACCACTTTTACCCAGTATCTTTTGGCGTTTTATGGTATCCACCAGGTCAACAGCCCTACTTTTACCCTACATCATACCTACGAAGCAGAGCTTCTCATCCATCACCTCGACCTCTATCGCCTGGAACGAGAGGAGGAGCTGCTGCAGCTGGGTTGGGACGAGCTCCTTAGCGACTTGGCGGTGGTTATTGTGGAATGGATGGATAAATTCCCCGGTTTATACCCCCGGGAGTTTCTGCAAATCAACTTTTTTTATGCTTTCGAAGGTCGCCGAGCGCTATTGACCGGACGAGGTTCTTTATGGCAGGATACAGTCGCTTGTTTGTCCCTTACCCAGTTGCCAGATAAAAAGGGAGACTATTTATGCTTCTGTTAGCGGTGGACACTTCAACCCGTTTTTCCGGAATTGCCTTGCTGCGAGATACTACAGTAATGGCAGAATACCTGTTGCAGTCTCAGCTCACCCACTCCCAGCGATTGCTGCCAGCGATCGACTTAATTCTGCAGGATGCGCTAGTTAAGGTTGAAGATTTGCAGGGTTTGGTGGTCGCCCAAGGACCAGGTTCCTTTACCGGTTTACGTATCGGGATCTCTCTGGTTAAAGGTTTAGCCCAAGCTCTGGAGATCCCCCTGGTGGGTATCAGTAGTTTGCAGAGTTGGGCCTATGCTGTGGGATATACTCTGCCCCAAGGGTCTGTGGTAGTGACGCTCCTTGATGCTGGAAGGAGCGAATACTATTGTGGGGTTTTCCAAAAGGTAGATGAAGGGGTTAGCCAGCTGCAGCCGGAAGGAGCAGTCTCTCTTCCCCAGCTCAGGGAGATGCTTCAAAGTTACTCCCAGATACCTGTTTTTTTAGCGGGAGATCTGGCTTTAACGCAGCAGGTTCAGCTTTTAGCCGAGCTGCCGGATAATTGTTCTTGGGTGGCAGAGAAAGATAACCTACCCCGCCCTGCCGCTTTGGCTCTTCTGGGAGGGGACAGCCTAAGACGAGGTGTCTACTCCTCCTGGCGCAGCTTGGTACCCAGCTACTACCGTCTGGCAGAAGCAGAACGTAAGCGACTGGGATTAGGGTAGCCCATCTATCAAGGTAGCTTTAGGATAGCGGAGTTTTTCCATTTAGCAACGCCGCATAATGGCGGGGGTGTAGCATGAAAGAAGAATATAATGTACGCCTGATGCAGCTTTTCGATCTTCCCCAAGTTCACGCTATCGAAGAGCTCTCTTTTCCCAGCCCTTGGAGTAGAGAGTCGTTAACCAACGAGCTAACCCGCAATCCGGTGGCTCGCTATATTGTTATCGAAAACCAGGGAGAGATTCTGGCTTACGCCGGTATTTGGCTCATTTTGGAAGAAGGGCATATCACGAATGTTGCTGTCCACCCCAAATATCGTCGCCAAGGGTTGGGGAGGGCTGTCCTGGAACGTCTTCTGCGTCTGGCACGCTGTTATGGCATCCAAGCCACCACCCTGGAGGTGCGTCCCAGCAACTTGGTAGCCATTAACCTCTATCTCAGTTTCGGCTTTGAAATTACCGGGGAGCGTCCCGGTTACTACACCGACACCAACGAAGATGCTCTGTTGCTCTGGAAAAGAGATATCCAAAAGATTGAAGTTAGTGAGAAGGAGTGTATCTCTGTCTATGGATGGCTGCCGGAGTGACCCCTTTCGCCTAGTGTTGGGTATCGAAACCTCCTGCGACGAGACGGCAGCTGCGGTGGTGGCAGGAGGCAAAAGCATCCTTAGCAATGTTATTGCCAGCCAGGTGCCGCTGCATCAAGTTTATGGCGGGGTAGTTCCGGAAATTGCTTCCCGCAACCATTTGGAACAGGTGAACCTGGTTATCTGGGAAGCGCTGCAACAAGCTGGAGTCACCCTTAAGGAGTTGCAAGGGGTGGCGGTAACCTGTGGTCCCGGTTTGGTAGGGGCGCTCCTGGTGGGAGTCTCTACGGCTAAAGGTTTAGCTTATGGTGCCAAATTACCTTTGGTGGGTATAAACCATATGGAAGGTCATTTAATGGCGACTATGTTCCTGGAGGTAGCTCCGGCGCCACCGGCTTTAGCTCTCTTGGTATCCGGGGGGCATACCGAGCTTATCTCCTGGGAGGAAGACGGCTCTTTTGTGAGGCTGGGTGCCACCAAAGATGATGCTGCCGGTGAGGCTCTGGACAAGTTCGCCAGAGTCTTAGGGTTAGGCTACCCGGGTGGTCCTGCTTTGGAAAGATTAAGCCTAACCGGTGACCCTCGCAGCTACTCTCTGCCGACTACCTCACTTCCTCAGACCCTGGACTTTTCCTTCAGCGGGGTTAAGAGCGCAGCGGTAAGGCTATGGCAGCAAAGCCAAGGGTTGGGTGAGCCGCTAGACCTTCCCTCCTTGGCGGCTTGTTACCAAAGAGCGATTGTGGGCGCTCTGGTGGAGAAAACCGCAGCGGCTCTTCAGGCGACCGGGCATAAACGCCTGCTGGTAGCCGGCGGAGTTGCCGCCAATTCCAGCCTACGCTTACAGTTAAAAGAGCTCTGCGCGAAGCGGGAGGTGGAGTTATATATCCCCCCCATAGCTCTTTGCACCGATAATGCTGCCATGATTGCCGCCGCCGGCTATCGCCGTCTTTCTCGGGGGGAGCGTGCTCCTCTCGCTTTAAATGCTTATCCTAGAATGGTTTTGTAAACCTGGTTTGGGAACTTAAATGCACCCCAAAGGGGAGAGAATATGCCAAGTAAAACCGAACTACGACAAGACATTATCCAAAAACGCCTCGCCCTAAGCCCAGCTGAGCACCAATTTGGCTCTGCTGCCATCTGTTGCCGGATAAGGCAGCTGACAATATGGCAGCAGGCTCAAGGGGTGCTTTTTTTTCTTCCTTTTCGCCAGGAAGTAGCTATCGAGGAGCTTATGGAGCAGGCTTGGCATGAAAGTAAAAGAGTTTATGCACCACGCTGTTTGCCCCAGAGTTTGGAACTTCGTATTTCCCAACTCCAAAGCTGGGATCAGCTGGAAAGCGGGACTTGGGGTATCCGGGAACCTCTGCTCACACTTCCGGAAGCCAAGTTAACGGAGATAGATTTGGTTTTGGTGCCCGGTGCTGTTTTCGATGTTCAGGGGGGAAGATTAGGCTACGGCGCCGGTTATTACGATCGTTTTTTGCGGCAGGTTCCTGGTGCAGTTAAGCTGGCACCTCACTTCTCATGGCAATTGACCGAGCGCCTACCTCAGGAAGAGCATGATATTCCCATGGACATTCTGGTGAACGAAAATGTGACTATTATCTTAAAATAGTCTCAAACCAAAAGGCGCGAAAAAGGGTGAAAAATGGCGTAATTTGCATATATTGCCCGAAAAAAGCTTTCCATCGCCTCTGGTTAACCTTGCCACATACCGTGAGGGTAGCTATGATTAAGCCATCGTTAGCACTCGCCTGAGGTGAGTGCTAACAAAACCGCAAATATCTTAGGAGGGATTTTTTGTGACCATGAAACCGCTGGGTGATCGCGTAATCATCAAAGTCTTACCTCAGGAAGAGATGCTGGCTAGTGGCATCGTCTTACCCGGTAATGCCAAAGAAAAGCCTCAAGAGGGCGAAATTGTTGCTGTGGGACCGGGTCGCATCCTGGATAACGGCAATAGGGTAGCTCCGGAAGTTAAGGTAGGAGATACGGTAATCTACTCCAAATATGCAGGGACGGAAGTTAAGGTCGCCGGTGAGGAGTATCTCATCCTATCGGAAAAAGACATCCTAGCTATTTCGAAGTAAGATATGACAAGGAAAGGAAAGTAAAGAACTATGGCGAAACAAATAATTTTTCAAGAGGAAGCGCGCCGTGCTCTGGAGCGGGGCATCAACGCTCTGGCGAACACGGTTATTGTTACTTTAGGTCCTAAAGGGCGCAATGTTGTCCTAGATAAGAAGTTTGGCGCTCCTTTAATCACCAACGACGGTGTCACCATCGCCCGGGAAATTGAGCTGGAAGACCCCTTTGAGAATATGGGAGCTCAACTGGTGAAGGAAGTCGCCACTAAAACCAACGATGTAGCTGGCGACGGCACCACTACTGCTACCCTGTTAGCCCAAGCCCTGGTGCGTGATGGTCTGAAGAATGTAACCGCCGGCGCTAACCCTATGGCTATTAAGTACGGTATCGAAAAGGCAGTTAACCTGGCAGTGCTCGAGATTGCCAGCATGTCTCGCCCCTTGGAAGACAGCGCTGCCATCGCTAACGTCGCAGCAATTTCGGCTAACGACCCTACGGTGGGCACCTTAATTGCCGATGCCATGGAAAAGGTCGGCAGAGACGGGGTTATCACCGTAGAAGAGTCTCGCTCCATGCTTACCGAAATGGAAGTTGTGGAAGGTATGCAGTTCGACCGTGGTTATGTCTCCGCCTACATGGTCACCGATACTGACAAAATGGAAGCTATCTTGGAAAACCCATATATTCTCATCACCGATAAAAAAATTAGCAACATTCAGGAAATGCTCCCTATTCTGGAAAAAATTGTGCAGCTGGGCAAACCTTTAGTCATTATTGCCGAAGATGTGGAAGGGGAGGCTATGACCACCCTCATCCTGAACAAACTGCGGGGCACTTTAAGCACCGTAGCCGTCAAGGCACCTGGCTTTGGCGACCGCCGCAAAGCTATGCTGGAGGATGTGGCTATTCTTACCGGTGGCGAAGTTATCACCGAGGATTTAGGGCTCGACCTTAAAACGATGGAGCTACACCAGCTGGGGCAGGCTCGTCAAGTGCGTGTTGCCAAAGAAACCACCACTATTGTCGACGGCGCTGGGAGCAGTGAAGCCATCGAAAACCGGGTACGGCAAATCCGTAACCAGGTGGAAGAAACCACTTCGGAATTCGACAAAGAGAAGCTGCAGGAGCGTCTGGCTAAGCTGGCAGGTGGCGTAGCCGTTATTAAAGTAGGCGCTGCCACCGAAGTAGAACTCAAGGAAAAGAAACTGCGTATTGAAGATGCTCTATCCGCCACCCGTGCCGGTGTGGAGGAAGGCATTGTTGCCGGCGGCGGGGTGGCTTACATTAACGCCATTGCCGCTCTCAAGGGCTTAAAAGGTGCCAATTCCGATGAGGCGGTAGGTATCGACCTGGTGCGTCGCGCCCTGGAAGAGCCGGTTCGCCAGATTGCCAGCAACGCCGGTGCCGAAGGCTCAGTCATCGCCGAAAAGGTTAAAGCCTTGAAGAAGGGTATGGGCTATAACGCTATGACCGGTCAGATGGTAGATATGATCGCCGCCGGTATCGTAGACCCCGCCAAGGTGGTGCGCTCGGCTTTACAAAACGCAGCTTCCGTAGCCGCTATGGTCCTGACCACTGAGGTTCTGGTAGCCGATAAACCGGAGAAAAACCCTCCCATGCCTAACATGGGCGGCGATATGTCTATGATGTAAACCACCAGGTTCTCTCCTGATGGTTCTCCTCAAACAGAGGTAAGTGTTAATCATAGTCGCTAAAATAAAAGGACGCCCTCATGCTCATATATTGCAAGAGGCGTCCTTTTTGTGTATGATAAATGGAGCAATTCCCTTTTAGGGTATAAAGGTTTTTTAAAGATATAGGGAGCACTTAGAAGTGCCTATCTCCCTTGAGCGATGACCTATGACGGCAGCGGGGCAATGGGGTGTTAAGATGATACCAGTCCGTGATAATGTTGATAACGGTGGCAGAGCTTGGGCGACCTATCTGCTTATCTTTATCAATGTAGCAGTTTTTTTCTACTTTGGTCGGCGACCTTATTTCTTGATGAACCGCACCCATCGCCTGTACGGCTTTACTCCGGGGTTGTTCTTTGGGTATTACCGTAGTAGCGGTGGTCTATCACCCTGGCTCACTCTGTTAACCTCGCAGTTTTTTCATAGCAGTATCGGTCATATCGTCAGCAATATGCTCTATCTTTGGGTTTTTGGCGATAATGTGGAACACGAGATGGGACATATCCCCTTTTTAATATTTTATCTCCTAAGTGGAGCTGGCGGGACTCTTTTTTATGCTATCTTTAATATGAACTCGGCTACCCCCCTTATCGGCGCCAGCGGTGCCATAGCCGGAGTGCTGGGTGCTTACTTCATCCTCTTCCCCAAGGCACATATCCGGGGGTTTGTCCCCCTGCTCTTCATTATTATGCCCATATCGGTGCCGGCAATTTGGTTCCTAGGTGGTTGGTTTGCCATGAACCTTTATAACAACAGCTTCTCCGGCAACAGCAGCTCGGTCGCTTACGCCGCTCATATTGACGGTTTTATCTTGGGTTGCCTGGTAGGCTATTGGTTGAAACGGCAACGCCGCAACCGCTGGGAGCTTTTACCACCGGAGCCGGAATAACCAAGCTACCCCAGTTGGGGTAAAACGACAACAAGCTAGACGAGGAGGTTGCAAAATGGCTGCCAGGAAAAAAACTACCGGTAAAAGTCAAAAACGAACTATCTCCTGGTGGCAACCGTTGCTGCTGGGTTCCCTGGCTGTGCTTTTGGTCATTGGCGGCTTCCTTTGGGGGACGAGGGCAACTGACCGAGCTATCTCTTTCGGAGGGCTACCAACGGTTCCGCCACCTGGGACAAACCCCACGGTAGCACCAACTGAGCTGGCTACACCCCCTCCTGCTACGGCGCCACCGGTTACCGAGATAGTAACCATCGCGCCTACCGCACCTCCTACCCCCGAAACTAACCCTCCTACTACCGCTTTGCCCAGCACTCCCCCCATCTATGACCCCATATTTCCTCCGCCGACCCTGCCTCCAGGCTTGGCTCAGCCTTCTCCTGGTGCCCGAGTGCTGGTACCGAGCTTAGGAGAAGGAGTGGTCATTTATCAGGGGAAAACCGGCTTGAACCAAGTAGCTCTCACCTTCGATTCTGGTTGGCTCTTCGAGCCTACTGCGGCTCTCCTCCAGGTTTTGGCAGAATACCATGTGCAAGCCACCTTCTTTACCCGGGGTGGCTGGGTGGATGCCCAACCGGAACTCACCCGGATGATCAAAGAAGGTGGCCACGAAATAGGTAACCATAGTTATACCCACGAAAGCCAACCGAGTTTAAGTGATGAGGATATGCGCTGGGAGTTACGCCGCACCCGAGATGCTTTGGGACAAGTGGTAGGAGAGACTCAAAGCTACTACCGTCCACCCTACGGCGAGTATAACGACCGAGACGTGGCTCTGGCAGGGGAGGAAGGATACCGTTTTACGGTGATGTGGAGTGTGGACAGCATAGATTGGATGGAGCCTGGTGAAGAGGTCATTCTCCAAAGGGTAGGGTATAACCTCCAGGACGGAGGGATTGCCTTGATGCATGTGGGGGTTTGGCAAACTCCCAACATTTTACCGCAAGTTATCACAACCTTGCGGGAGCGAGGCTTGGAGCCTGTTCCCCTTTCCCATATCTTAGACTGGTCGCTCTTTACACCTGTGGAGATCGTGGTGGTTCCCGGTGATACCTGGGAAAGTATAGCCAGAGCATATAATATCGATCTTAGGGGACTGTTGGAGCTAAATGGCATACTGGTTGCCAGGTAGGCTTAGGGGCGGCTCCCTATATCTTTCCGGTAATGCATGCCCTCAAAGGAGATACTAGCCACGGCGCGGTAGACCTGTTCCTGGGCAGCAGCTAAACTGTCGGCTGTGGCTACTAAGGTCAGGACTCTACCGCCATTGGTATAAGCACCTTCCTGGGTGTGGCTAATGCCGGCGTAAAAGATTTTTATATGAGGTTCCAGCAAGTCCAGCCCAGTAATAGGCAGCCCCTTAACCGGATTATCCGGGTAGCCGGGACTGGCTAAAACTACTGCTGCCGCCGCTTGCGAGGAAAATTTTACCATGTCCGGGGAGAGTTTTCCTTGGCAACAAGCTAGCATAATCGAGACCAAATCGCTCTCCAGCAGAGGCAGCAAGACTTGGGTTTCCGGATCGCCGAAGCGAGCATTGTATTCTAAAACTTTAGCGCCAGTGGCGGTGAGCATCAGTCCGATAAAGAGGACTCCTCGGAAGTCGATGCCTTCTGCCAACATACCTTTTAAAGTAGGTTGCACTATCTGTTCCATAATCTGGTGGTAATCTTGCTGACGCAACCAGGGTAGGGGAGCGATGGCGCCCATACCACCCGTGTTAGGACCTTGATCTCCCTCGAAAAGTTGCTTGTGATCTTCACTGGGTAAGAGAGGCACCATATGCGTACCGTCGCAAAAAAGCAGCAAACTTAGCTCGCGACCTACTAAAAACTCTTCCAGAATGACCTCATCGGCAGCTTTACCCAGTTTACTAACTAAAGCAAAAAAAGCATCTTCGGCGGCTTGGGGATGGGGAGCGATAACCACCCCCTTGCCTGCTGCTAAACCATTGGCTTTGAGCACTACCGGGTAGGAAGCTGTGAGCTGAGCGTTTTCATCTCTGTTAGCCACTGGAGCTTCTTCCCGGTGGGGAGGAGCTTCCCGTTGCTCAGGAGAGGTAAACTCGGCTAAGGCCTGGCGGATATTGGCAGTATGGGGGACAACCATCCGCCTGGGTGCCGGAATGTGGTGGCGCAGCATAAAAGCGCGACTAAAGCTCTTCGACCACTCCAACTGCGCAGCCTGCCGATTAGGACCAAAGGTGAGCAAACCGTTAGCAGTAAAAAGATCCACTAAACCCTCCGCCAAAGGATCATCGGGTCCCACCACGGTAAGGTCTATTTGTAAGTCTAAGGCCGCCCGGAGCAGGGCGGTTTGATCTTGTACCGAGATGGGCAAGAGGGTAGCTACATCCGCCATGCCACTGTTACCAGGTGCCACATAAAGTTCAGAACATAAAGGTGATTGGGCTATTTTCCAGCACAGAGCGTGTTCGCGCCCACCACTACCGATAACCAATATTTTCATGAGCCATCACCGCCTTCGTTACTGTAGGGGTAGATAGTCTTTTGCCATGATTTGGAATACATCCCAATATCCCTACCGAAGTTTGGGTCTCCCCTATCTTCATTTGACAGTAGACCCTAACTAGTGTTTAAAATGCCGTATATGGGTGAAGAGTAACACCAGATCCAGGCTGTTAGCTGTGGCAATACACTCTTCGTCCCGGATAGAACCTCCCGGTTCTACCAGACAGGAGATACCGTGCTTGCCGGCTTCGCTAATATTATCATCAAAGGGGAAGAAGCCATCAGAGGCTAAGACGGCGCCATCGCTTTTCCCTCCGGCTTGTTGGAGAGCGATACGGGTGGAATCCACCCGGTTAACCTGACCGATCCCTAAACCCCAGGTAACCTTATCTTTGACCACCACTATAGCGTTGGAGCGCATATGCTTAACTACTTTCCAGGCAAACAAGAGATCCTCCAGCTGCTTGGGGCTAGGCGCTCGCTGACTCTGCAAGCTCCAAGTAGCAGGGTCGTCGGGGTAGGTATCTCGCTCCTGGAGGAGGAGCCCTCCGATGATGGAGCGTACTTGCAGCTCACTACGGCTACCTTTAGCCGGTAGCTCCCCCAGCTCCAGAACAATCATGCTTTTACCTGCTAAAATCTCCAGAGCTTCGGGGGTAAAAGAAGGTGCCATTAAAATATCTAAATAGACCGGTTTAATAATTTCGGCGCAGACTGCGTCTATCGTGCGGTTGATAGCCACGATACCACCGTAGATAGAAACAGGGTCTGCTTCGTAGCAAAGGTTAAAAGCCGTGCCTATATCGGCGGCACTGGCTACGCCGCAGGGATTGGCGTGCTTTACGGCTACTACCGTAGGCTCAGTAAACTCCAAGAGTATTTCCAAAGCCGCATTAGCATCGT
>WREE01000023.1 GCA_009779515.1 Symbiobacteriaceae bacterium | reverse complement strand
TCGGCGAAGGCTTTGCCAAGGGCGTTCCCGGCATGAACGCCTCTGTTGTCTATTCGTTGCCGGATGATAGCATCCCCGCCTTAAAAATGGAAATTACCCTGAAAAATGATGGCACAAGCGATTACAACGGATTCTTTGAATATCTTTTCGATCCGGACGAGAGTAGCGAGCAGGTCAGCTACACCCCTGGAGTCGGTTATACGACGACGAAAAGTACTTACATAGCAGGTGGCTGGACTGAAAACTACCTGTTCAACGGTCCCAATGGCAGATCGTCTACCTATACGGCGCACACCATCGTTTGGCCGAACGATCAGCAACCTACCGGTTTGGTCAACGAAGGCTATATCTCTGGTGTTTGGTTTGCTGCCAGTATCCCGGTGGGGGAGAGCCAAACTTATATCATCTATCATGTCATGACCGTACCCCAGACCAATGAACCTTACGCGGAAGCGGCTTATTACGCCAATATCCTTTCACACGGTGAAAATGCAGGCAACAGGACATTGCTTTCGGGTCGCGTAGTCGATGCGGAAACCGGCGAGGGTTTACCCTATGTCAAGGTTGTCGCCAAATATGCCGTCGGCGATAAGAGCGGCCAAACTGGTGGAACGGCCATAACTGGTGCCAACGGCACTTATGCGATGCTGGTGGAAAAAGATGTATACACTTTAACCTCTACGGTGTTGCGCTACAAACAAGGTTCCCTGTCCATTGATCTGCAAGGGACTGAGCCGGAATTGAATTTCGAGTTACAGCTTCTTGAGGGGACAAGGGTGCTAAGAGACGTTCCCCTGAACAGTTTTGGTTCGGGCGTGGAATGTGTAGCAAACGACTTTGTTTTAGAAAACGACCTGTTCGCCTTTTCTCTGGTCGATACAGGAAACGATCCGCAGATACCCATTCCCTTCACCAGGGGCCGCATACTGGATATGAGTACCTTCGAAGCGTCTTACGACGGGATAGACTGGCTTTACACGAGCTGGCTGACCAACCGGCCGGTAACAGGCGAGCAGTGGAACCGTTATACAACGCGCTTTGACACAATAGAAGTTACCAAAAACACCCCAGAGGAGTCGGTCGTAACCGCAACGGGTGTTTACGATGAAACCCTTCAAGCCAATCCGAACGCGCGCACATGCGATGTTGTCCAAGTCGCCTCAATTAAACCTGGCGATTACTATTTTACCCTGGACACGACGATCACAAATGTCAGCGGGGGGTCTTATGCACTTTACGCGGGTGACCTTATTGACTACGACTTTGGTGGGGCGCAGAGAGCCTATTCGCCAGGCGTTGAGGAGTACACCGCCGACAGATTCTACACAGGACTAATGACGGAGCCGTGGATTGCGGGATATGGCAGCGGTGCAGGTGCGGCGAAGCAGACATACGGTATTGTATATGACGAGCTATGGCCGGGCGAGCAGATGACGGCGTTCGGTTATAACCGCTGGATTGGCGCGTATCGTTATATTACACTGGAAGATGGCGAGAGTTTCACCTACAGCAGGAGAGTCGCAATAGTCCCGAACGCCGACTATGAAAATCCCTGGGACGCCATTGGTGCGTTGTACAGCGGCACAGGAAATGCTCTGGACGTGTCGGTGGAATTCGATAATAAGCTGTATCAAGTCGGAGACATGGTCACGGTTACGGTGAACATTAATAATTTAAGCGATCTCGACCTTGAAAACCTCAATATCGGCGTTACAGTCCCTTATCAGTTGGTCGGCACAGGCGAAAACAAGCTGAGTTTCCCGATTTTAACTGCAGGAGATAGTATCAGAGCTGATTTTAGCTATAGGGCTATCGAAGGTGGAAGAGGCAATATCAATTACCTCGTCACCAGCGGACAGATCAGGATGCGCTACACCTCCGCTATTTCAATCAGCGGCGCAGGATGGTACGGCGGCGACAACCACTCGCATACTACCTACAGCGACGGCAGCGGTAGCGTAAAAGACAACACCGACGCAGCCTATGCCCAGGGGCTAAGCTGGTTGTACAGCACCGACCACAACACGGTCAATCAACGTGTGGACACTCAGACTATCACCAACAATTCACGGGGAGACTTTTTCAGCATAACGGGTAATGAAATTACCACAAGCATCGGGCATGCTTTAGGTTATCAAATTCCTTACAACACCGGCGGATTGTACAACACATCTTTGAACCGTATGCCAAGTACAGGCAGAACATGGCAAACCGTTATTGATGAAGTCAACAGGGACGGCGGTTTCTTCTATGTCGCGCATCCGAATTATCCCGGTCTAGAATTCCCGGATGTATACAATATCCGTAATTATTCCGGCTTGGAAGTTTGGAACGGTTTCTATCACGCCATCGACCCTGATCGGAATGTAAGCATAAAAGCGTTTCTATACTGGGACGAAATAAACTCCCGTGGCGAAGCGAAATACTTCGGTATCGCCAATTCCGACGGACATAATCCCGACAAACAGGCCGATCCCTACAGCATCGGATACATGGACAGCCTGTCACTGGACAATATCCATAATATCCTGCGTAACGGCAAGTTTTTCGGCACCAATGGTCCCCAGCTCCGCTTTGACATCGATGGCGTTTCCTACGGTGAAACTCTTAAAATCGAAGGCAGCAGCCGTACAGCCAAAGTGACCATCGCGGCGTTCGACGAGTTGTATCCTTTGACTACGGTCACCCTTTACAAGCTCAGCGTAACAGGGTCGGCGGTCAATACTCGCGAGATAATAAGCAGCTGGGACCTCAGAGGCCAAAATTTGCATAGCTGGACGGAAACTTTTGCACTCACGGTTACGGAGGGTGAATTCTACCGTGTCGAAATCGCCAGCACGACTGGCACGACCGGTAACGGCGGTGCTGGAACCGGCAGTGGGACAGGGTTTGCCTTCTCCAATCCGATATGGATTGAGAGCACGACCGGCCAGACAAATGACATCGTGATCGACAATATTTCCATCAACGCCAGCCGCACTGAACTAAGAAAAGGGATCAGCGGCAGTTACTATGCCGTCTCAGCCGCAACTTCATCCCTGACCGCAGATGATCTCAGCGTTACCCTTTCAGGCAACAGCACGGTGGCAAGCAAGAGATACGACGCCGTCAACAAAGTATTTCATGTTACCATCACCGCTGAGGACGGTACGGTTAAGGACATGAGTATCTATGTTCTGGACGACGAAGTGAGTGAAACAGTTCCGTTTGCTGCCGAGACCCTGACCCTTACCCCAGGCTCAACAGCAGAGGATATGAACTTCACCTGGTACAGCGACCGCAGCGACGCGAACCACGCCTCCAGTGTGAAGATCGCTGAGAAGGCAAAGATGAACGGCAAATCTTTCCCCGTCGACGCCATCATTGTCGAAGGAATCCTTGGCGACGCCACACCGGACAAGAGCTGGCACAAGGTGTCTATCATGGGACTTGAGCAGGACACAGAGTATGTTTACTGTGTATCTAATGACAAGAACACTTACAGCGAGATCTACGAGTTCAAGACCGGGGCGACAAGCGCGTTTACATTTGCCGTGGTCGGCGATCCGCAGCTTACCACAGGGAATCAAGACGCTACCAGCAATTATAAGCCGGATGGCGAGATAGGCACCACCAAACAAGGCTGGCAGGATACCATGAGCGTCATTGCCAGCAAAGGGGTCGATTTCATCGCAGGTGTCGGCGACCAGGTAGACGTGTCCCTGACAACCAATGAGGCCGAATATGCCAACTTCTTCGCTCCAGCGCAGATGCCAAGCATTCCCTTCGCTCCCGCTGTGGGCAACCATGACCGGCACGATGGTTTTGCGTATCACTATAACCTACCAAACGAGCAGCTCTTCGCACCGTTGACTGGTCCTGACTACGGTAATCCGTCAGCCCAGCAAGCCGAGGCCGAGGCACGGGGTAACTACTTCTATTCCTACAACAACGCCCTCTTTGTCGTGCTGAACACATCATCCTATCCCACCAGCACGGTGGCAGCGGCAGCGGTCGTCGCACGGTTTGATGCGACGCTGGCGGCGGCTGTGGCGGCATACCCAGATTATGACTGGCTGTTCGTCCAGCACCACAAATCAACCTCAAGCGTTGCCGACCATATCGCCGACAGGGACATCCAATACTATGTGGAAGCCGGTTTTGAAAAGCTGATGGACAAATATGGTGTTGACTTTGTCCTCGCGGGACACGACCATGTATACGCCCGCAGCTATCCGATGCACAACGGCGTGCCCGATAAGACGGGTGCCAGCGGACAGCCTAACGTGACCCTGATCATGGGCGGCGACGGTGCTTCCGAAGCGGTCAATCCTAAAGGAACCGTATACTTTACCACGACCACGGGCAGCGGTTTGAAATACTACGAACTGTTCAACAACGCCGGCAACCTGTATGTGAAAGACAACATATTCTATCCGTATCTGGTCAATGACTTAGTTGGCAGCGTGGAGTATATGAAGGGGAACCTGCCCCTCTCGGCGGCGAAGTATCTTCAGAATAAGACCCCTGGATTCATCATCGTCCAGGTGGAGGGTAATACAGTAAGTTTTGCCTACTATGACCTCAGTGAAGATTACCTGAATACCCCGTATGATACCTACACCGTAACTAAGACGGATGAAATCATGACCCACACCGTTACTTTTAATGCGGACAACGACACCGAGAACATCGTCGTGACGGTGGAAGACGGCGAGAAAGTCACACCGCCGGCAACCCCAGTCAAGGCAAGGTTTGACTTCATCGGCTGGTATCTGGAGGGCGAAGTATTTGACTTCGACACAAAAATCACCGGAGATATCACCCTTACGGCCAGGTGGGAGGAAGACTTCGGTGCCATCTATTGTGAAATCTGCGGCGAAAAAATGACCTTCGGTGAAGTAGCGGGCAACTGTTACGCTAACGGCTACAGCTATTATGGTTGCACCTGCGGTTATTGGTACTATGTGGAAATATTTGAAACCATCGGCCACGATTTGGCGCATGTGGAGAAGGACGGACAGTGGTTCAAGGTGTGCACCAAAGATGGTTGCGGATACTGGGAATACGCCGAAGCCCCTGTCATTGAAGTTCTGTGCGATGTCTGCGGACTGCCGATGACCTTCGGTGAAGTAGCGGGCAACTGTTACGCTAACGGCTACAGCTATTATGGTTGCACATGCGGTTATTGGTACTATGTGGAAATATTTAAAACTATAGGACATCATTTGGTCTTGGTTGAAACTCGCCCGGCGACTTGTGAACATAATGGCGCGGAGTTCTACGCTTGCGACAAAGAAGGCTGCAACCATTGGGAATACGGAAAGATAATCCCTGCTCTCGGCCACGACTTGGCGCATGTGGAGAAGGACGGTCAATGGTTCAAGGTATGTCAAAACGACGGCTGCAATTATTGGGAATACGCCGAAGCCCCTGTCATTGAAGTTCTGTGCGATGTCTGCGGACTGCCCATGGCCTTCGGAGAAGTAGCAGGCAACTGTTACGCCAACGGCTACAGCTATTATGGTTGCACATGCGGTTATTGGTACTATGTGGAAATATTTAAAACCATAGGACATCATTTGGTTTTGGTTGAAACTCGCCCTGCGACTTGTGAACATAATGGCGCGGAGTTCTACGCTTGCGACAAAGAAGGCTGCAACCATTGGGAATACGGAAAGATCATCCCCGCTTTCGGCCACGACTTGGCGCATGTGGAGAAGGACGGTCAATGGTTCAAGGTATGTCAAAACGACGGCTGCAATTATTGGGATTACGCCGCAGCACCGATTCCTGAGCTTTTGACGATCACGAGTGTCGGCAGCGCCAAGTTCATCAGCATCGACGCGTCCTCGAAAACGGTTTATGAGTTGAAGTTCAGCGTTAATGTCGTGTATTCCGACGGATCAAGTAAAGTCGTGCAATACAGCGTTTTCCTCAACGGTAATAACGCCAACCAGAGCGGTAGTTACAAGTTTGAGGCTGGTCATGACTTGGCGGGTTATACCCTCACTTACGATATCAAAGGCAACGGCTCAAACATTAAGGAGTTCAAAATAACCCAATAGGCCATCAAAGGAAGTTGCAGAATCCTAAATTGGCTGGAGGGGCTGTCTCAATAAGAGAAGTCCAAAACCACAAAAATCGGACTCGAAAGAGTCCGGTTTTTGTGGTATGATTCGAATATGCTACTACCCAATCATATGACCAGTATGGATTATACACTAGTGGACGAGGGATATCAACTGCAATTTCCGATGGAAATCGATGGCTTGATACCCACAGATGATTCGGTGAGGTTACTGAATGCGCTCCTGGAAAGGATGGATTACAGGAAGCTGTATCGAGCGTATTCCCGGGTGCCCCAATCCGGAACCAGTCCGAAAAGTCTGTTTAAGATCGAAGTGTATGGTTACATGAGTGGTCAGTATTCAAGCCGAAGTATGGAACGCAGTTGTCGCCGAGATATCAACTTTATGTATTTACTTGGCGGCGATGCAGTACCGGATCACAATACCATCGCCCGTTTCCGAAGCCGCTATCTGCCAGAAGCGATGGATCACCTATATGAACAACTAGTGGATCTCTTGGCAGAATCAGGAGAGTTATCGCTGCAAAGTGTATTCGTGGACGGAACAAAGGTGGAATCATTTGCGGGTCGGTATACCTTTGTCTGGAAGAAGCGTGTGGAGAAAGCGTTGACAAGGCTCCGGGAGAGAATGAAGCAGGATGTCCCGAAGATCGCTCAGGAACACGGTATACGCTTTGGCTATGCAGATGAGATCGAAGAACACCAGTTGAAGCACTTGCTAGTGCGCTTGGGGAAGAAGCGGATGAACCAGGGCATCGATTTTGTCCATGGTAGAGGAAGCCGAAAAACCGCACTTCAACGAGCAATCGAGCAGATTACCGATTACTATGAGAAGCTGAAAAGATACCAAAAGGATCTGCAGATCCTCAAAGACAGGAATAGCTACGCTAAAACGGATCAGGATGCAACCTTCATGCGCATGAAAGAAGATCATATGCGAAACGGGCAACTCAAACCAGCCTACAATGTTACCATAGGTGTGGATTCAGAGTATATCATCGATGTAATGCTCAGTCAGGAACGAAGTGATAGCCAAACTTTGCTCCCTTTTCTGGAACGAATCAAACGTCTTAGATATAAGGAAATCGTGGCAGATGCAGGTTACGAGAGCGAAGAGAATTACGCGTATCTGGAAGAAAACGGGCAACTGGCATTCATCAAACCGTCCAATTACGAGCAGGCGAAAACACGGAAATATAAAAGCGATATAGGTCGTCGGGAAAACATGCCTTACGACGAAGCCAGTGACGCTTATACCTGCACCATGGGCTATCCGATATGCCCTGCGTATACGAGAAAAACCCGCTCGAAGGCAGGCTATCTCATAGAAACGACGATCTACGAATGCCCCCACTGTGAAGGCTGTTCAGCAAAGGAACGATGCATCCGGCCGGGAGGAAGCAAGCCGATCGAAGAGCGGAGTAAGCGTCTTTATGTCTCCAAAGAGTTCCTGCGGCAGCGGGCAGCTGCCGAGGCACGGATCACCACGGAGAGAGGAATCCTGCTCCGCATCAATCGCTCCATTCAGGTCGAAGGAGCATTTGGGATACTCAAACAAGATATGGGTTTCCGTCGTTTCCTGCTCCGCGGTATGGTTAAAGTGCAAACAGAAATTATGTTACTTTGTTTTGCTTACAACATCAGGAAGTTGCATATGAAAATCCAAAGCAGTCGCTGCGGAGCTCACCTGCATCAACCTACCGCTGCTTAGTAGTAAAATTATTCCCTATAGCTCGGAAGAGGGGTAGCCCTCTTGGTTGTTGTGCCCTTATTCGGGCTTTTTTTCTTTTTTGGAAACTGTTCTCCTGCGTAAATGCCAAAGATACATGGGTAAAGGGCTGTTCCTTCAAGGATTCGTGACATCCTTAATGAGACAGCCCCTCTCGCCTTAAGAGTGCACTCTTCGGCGAATTAAGACGTGTTCTTGCGAAAAAGTTTGCTTTTTGACGCGCATGTCGCCAAAAAGCGGTTACTTTTATCCCTAAACCGGTTTTTCATCAGCCGAAAAGCAGCCCTAAAGCAAGGGCTGCTTAGGTTTTTAGCCGAAGTAACGTTTCAGCAAGCCTTGGAAAGCCTGACCGTGGCGAGCTTCGTCCTTACACATTTCATGAACGGTGTCATGAATGGCGTCCAGGTTAAGCTGCTTGGCTTTAGTCGCAATATCTTTCTTTCCCTGGCAGGCGCCAAATTCGGCGGCGACACGCTTCTCCAGGTTGGTTTTGGTATCGGCATCAAGAATTTCGCCCAGAAGCTCGGCAAACTTGGCAGCATGCTCCGCCTCTTCAAAGGCTATACGTTTATAGGCTTCAGCTACTTCGGGGTAGCCTTCCCGGTCTGCTACTCTTGACATAGCCAGGTACATACCTACTTCGGTGCATTCTCCCATAAAATTCGCTCGGAGTCCCTCCAGGATTTCCGGGTCTACCCCCTGAGCTACGCCGACGCGGTGCTCATCTGCCCAAGCCAACTGCTGCTCTGCTTGCTCCACGAACTTGTCGGCAGGTGCCCCGCACTGGGGACATTTGGCGGGAGGGGCATCGCCTATGTGGACATAGCCACAGATGGTACAGACAAAACGTTTCATAGTGTTGCCTCCTTTTTTAATAGCTACAGGTAACAGAAGAACCAATGCTTAAGTTATGTGGCAACTGAGATATTAGCTTTATTCTAGCACAAGGAAGTATACTCGTCAACTGGCAACTGAAGAGCAGCCTCAAAGGAAAACCCCCTCCCCTTCGCGAAAGCTAATTGTAAATATTTTTATACCCTTGATATATTTTAAGGAGGCGCTACTATTGCTGCTGAAATTGCGTGTGACCTTGCTGGCAGTGCTCCTTGTTGCTGTCCAGGCTAATCTTGCAACTTGGACAGGGGTGAACAACCTCAGGTCAGACGCTTTTGGCTCTCAGCCGTTCTCCCCTGAGCTTTACCGAGAGCTCTACAGTCTGGAAGATGCGGGAGGTAACGACCTCTTTACTAACAAAGTCGATGGCTACAGCTTTTTGGTCAGCAAAGGGTTCACGGTAGATATGTCCCTTTCCGGGGTGGGAGCGGTCTTGGAAAAGCCTGGTTTGCGCATCGAGGTCTATAAGCAGTATGTGGGCAATATTGGCAGGCGCGCCTATATCAGCTACTCGAACTACTATCTGAAAAACAGCACCGACTATGTACTGCACTACGATTATAGCTGGCAAGCCGGTTCCCTGCAGGTAGACGCTCTTTATTATTCTCGCGACAAGTTGGCGCGGATAGCTGACGACAACAATCACTATCTTTGCCTGGAGCTGGCGTTTTGGCCCTACCACTATAACTATACCATAATGCTTAAATCTCACGCTTCCCTAGGCGGGGTGGAGGTAGCCGAATACCTGGCTGCGAACTTTACAGCTTTTGCTCCCACAGCTGCTCCCTATACTCGGCTTTCTTCCCCCCCAGACTTGTCGCAGCGCGGGTTCAGCTCTGCTGCCGAGGCGTTCTACCGGCGCTACTTTGACTCCGCTGCGCCTCTCGCCTGGGGTATCTTTGAACCGCGTAGCAACTGGTTGGACTACTCCACCTTGGAGTTCTACGAGAGCTACTTTGCTTACGAGTTCCCTATTCTTCTGGACTATACCGATTTTTCCTCCAAGATCGCCCACTTTGGCCTGCAAGATAAGCTAAGCCAGGCCAAGCAGCGGAACAAGACTCTACTTTTAACTTTACAGACGACATATGTGCCTGGGGAGCGGAATATGTTGTACGCGGTGTTAGATGGGGAATACGATGCTTTTATCCGAGACTACGCCAGGAAGCTGGCAGCTATCGGGGAACCGGTGCTCTTCAGGCTGGGGAATGAAATGAACGGCGACTGGTGTCCTTACTCCGCTATCAAGGCGGGGAAAGATACTACCGTTTTTCAAGCCTTTTATCGCTATATCTACGCCCTCTTCCGGCAGGAAGGAGCAGATAATGTTATTTGGGTCTGGAACCCTAACGGGCGTTCCTTTCCCAATTTTTTGTGGAATCATGAGCTTATGTATTATCCCGGGGACAGCTATGTAGATATTGTGGGTCTCACTGCTTACAACACCGGTACATACTACTACAACTACGGAGAACGCTGGCAGAGCTTCGCTGAACTCTACGACGACCTTTATCGTGGCTACCTGCGCCTCTACGGTCAGCCGCTAATGATCACCGAGTTTGCTTCCGCCAGTATGGGTGGGGATAAGGAACAGTGGGTGCGAGATATGTTTGCGCATATCGTTAATATGGAAAGGATAAAGGTGGCAGTTTGGTGGGATGCCGTCGATTATGATACCAAGGGCAACGTGGCGCGCTCGTACGTCATCGATGAAACCCCTGAGCTGATGGCTATTTTTCGAGCCAATCTGGGGGGGAAGGATTAAAGTTTGCTCTTTGGGGAATTAATGAGTATAATGAGCGAAAAGGGGGTTTGGAGAAATATGCGTATCGCCATTGGCTACGGGGAGACACCCCAGTGGGTGGATCTTCCAGCGCAAAATGTTTTGGGAGTTTTGCATCCCAACCCGGTTCCGGCAGGGGTTAAAGGGGAGGAAGCTATTCGCCAGGCTTTGGCGACTCCCATTGCCTCGCCTCGTCTTCGCGATATTGTTGCTCCGGGAGAAAAAATTGCCATAATTACCAGTGATAACACCAGACCGTTACCGAGCCACCTGCTGCTCCCGCCGTTACTGGAGGAGCTGTGGGCTGCCGGAGTTGCCCCAGAGCAGGTAGTTATTGTTTTTGCCCTGGGAATTCATCGAAGTCAAAGTGGGGAGGAACAGCGGCGACTAGTGGGGGAAGATATCTTCAACCTTGTTCGCTGTGTGGATAGCGACCCGGAAGATACCATCCATTTAGGGACTACCAGTCGCGGCACTCCGGTGGATATTACCCGGGAGGTAGCTACCGCCGACCGGCGGATTGCCCTGGGTAATATAGAATACCACTACTTCGCCGGTTACTCCGGAGGGGTGAAAGCTCTGATGCCTGGGGTATCTACCCGCAGCGCTATTCAGAATAATCACCGCCGCATGGTGCTACCGGAAGCTGCCGCTGCCAGGATAGTCGGCAACCCGGTGCGGGAAGACTTAGATGAGGCTCATGCTATCTTTCCCCTGGATTTTATTCTCAACGTAGTTCTAGACGAAACCAAACAGATTGTCCATGCTGTTGCCGGGGATCCTATTGCTGCTCATCGGGCAGGCTGCGCTCTGGTGGACGCTCTATACAGTGTTCCTATTCCTCGGCAAGCCCAGATCGTCATCGCTTCACAAGGAGGAGCTCCCAAAGACCCCAACCTCTACCAAACCCATAAAGCCTTAGAGATTGCTAAGTATGCCTTAGCGCCTGGTGGGATCATTATTTTGGTGGGGCGCTGCCAGGAGGGGTTTGGTGAGGAGGTTTTCGCCCGTTGGATGCAGGGCGCCGCCTCCCCTCAAGAGCTGGTGGATCGTATCCAGGTGGAGTTTGAATTGGGAGGACATAAAGCCGCCGCTATTGCCCAAATCCAGTTAAAATCTACTATCTTTTTGGTCTCTGAGCTGCCTCAGGAGGTAGTTAGAGGTATCTTCATGACCCCCTTTACCTCCGTGCAAGAAGCTTTAAATAGCGCCTTAGCTTTGCAAGGAGCCGAGGCTTCTATTATCGTTATCCCGTATGCCGGTGCTACCCTGCCGGTGGTGGTAGAGGCGCCGTAGCTTTTTACCTTGACCTCACATTAGTTAGGTGCGAAAGGAAGGTCTCTCGTTGTGATATTTTTACACCGTAACCGCTCACGTTTTAGCTTAGCCTGTTGTTTGTTTTTGTTGCTTAGCGGATGTCAGCTGGCTTCTCCCACCCCCACTTCCCCTCCCCTCACCTCTCCTTCGGCACCACCACCGCCACCCGTTGTCGATGTGCGGGTGGGTGCTTTACGAGGTCCCACCGCTATGGGGTTGGTCAAGTTAATGCAGGAGGATGAAAACGGTGACAGTGCTAACAACTATCTCTTTACTTTAGCGGGCACTGCCGACGAAATTGCAGCTGCTCTCGTTAAAGGGGAGCTGGATTTAGCTGCAGTTCCGGTGAACCTGGCAGCTATTCTTTATAACCGAACCCAAAAGGAGATCTTTTGCTTAGCCGTGAACACCCTGGGGGTTCTTTATATTCTGGAGGCGGGGGAGGAGATAGAGAGTATCGGCGACTTAGAGGGGAAAACTATCTTCGCTACCGGCAAAGGGACGGTTACCGAGTATAGCCTTAATTATGTTCTGCAAGGTAACCAACTAACCGCTGACAAGGTTACGGTAGAGTTTCGCAGTGAAGCCACGGAGCTGGCGGCACTGCTGGAGCAGGGGATGGCTACCTTGGCGATGCTCCCCCAACCTTACGTCACCAACGTCCTGGCACGTAACCCCGAGCTTAGGGTAGCCTTAAGCCTTACCGAGGAGTGGGAGAAGGTTAGCCAGGGAGCGGGCAGCTTTATCACAGGAGTGATGGTTGGGCGCAAAGCCTTTGGGGAGGAACATCCGGAAGCCTTGGCGGCCTTCCTCAAAGAGTATCAGCAATCTATCGCTTTCACCTCTGAGGATATAGAGGCCTCGGCTGCTTTAGTAGCCAAATACGGGATTGTTCCCGACGTTGCGGCGGCAGCAAAGGCTTTGCCGGAATGTAATATTGTTTATCTGGACGGCGAAGAGATGCAAACCGCCGTGGCTGCCTTTCTGGCCATACTTTACGAAGCCAACCCCCAGGCGGTGGGGGACAGCCTTCCTGATGCCGATTTTTATTACATGCCGGGTAATTAGTAAAGCCCTATGAAAAGGCTCCTCCCTTATCTCGCGTCGGCGTCGGCGCTCCTTTTCTGGCTAGTCTGCTGGCACCTGCTGGCTTTACGGCTCAACTCGGAGATTCTGCTGGTTACTCCCCTAAAGGTAGGGGCGCGCTTGGGGGAATTGGTTGGGCGTACCGACTTTTGGCGGGCGATCACTACGACCTTAAGCAATATCCTGCGGGGCTTTTTCCTGGCGTGTTTGGTCGGCATCGTGTTGGCTGCTCTCTCGCAACACAGGGGAGTTTTTACCCTCCTCAACCCCCCTCTCTCCTTAATGAAGGCTACTCCGGTAGCCTCCTTCACCATCTTGGTTCTTTTTTGGGTACCCAGCTCTTCTCTGGCGGTAGTTATCTCTTTCATGATGGTTCTTCCTATTGTCTATTATAACTTATACGAAGGGTGGCGCCAGGTGGATCCTAAACTCCTGGAGATGGCTACGGTCTTTCGCCTTGGTTTATGGTCGAGGTTGCGCTACATCATCACCCCCAGTATCTTACCCTACTTTGTTTCGGCCATAAGTATAGGCTTCGGGCAAGCCTGGAAATCGGGAATTGCTGCCGAAGTTATTGCTCTGCCGCGCAATTCTATTGGTATTAATCTTTACAACGCTAAGCTATACCTGGCCAATGCCGATCTCCTAGCTTGGACGGTGGTTATTGTCCTACTCAGCTACCTGTTGGAGCAAGGGCTACTCCACCTGATACGCTGGCTATCCGAGAGGGGTGGTTAAGCATAGCCATAATGATTGAAAATATTTGTAAGGCTTTTGGCAGTAAACAGGTGCTCCAAGGAGTTTCCGCAGAGTTCCCCGAGCCAGGGATCACCTGCCTGATGGGACCTTCCGGCTGCGGTAAAACCACTCTGCTCCATATCCTCATGGGCATTATAGCTGCCGATAGCGGTAGTATTTGGGGGGTTAGCGGCAAGCGCTTCGCTGCCCTCTTCCAGGAAGATCGCCTGCTTCCTTGGTTTAATGCTTACGATAATGCGGCTATCGCTCTGCCCTATGCCGAAAAGGGCAAAGCTAAAGATACCCTCTCCCGACTAGGGCTGGATCCCCACAACAAGCTTCCGGTAACCAGGCTCTCCGGCGGCATGCAGCGCCGGGTGGCTTTAGCTCGCGCCTTAGTTATTGCCCCGGAGCTGCTTTTTTTGGATGAACCTCTCAAAGGGTTCGATGAAGAGCTGAAGGTTTGGATTATGGAGCTGTTGCAAGATTTTAGCCAGCACCATACGATAATTATGGTTACCCACGATATGGACGAAGCGAGGTACTTAGGAGCGAAGATAGTGCAGATGCGTTAGTACAGCCTTAGTATAGAGGCTGTCACGACCCCAAGTCATTATTAGGAGTCGTTGTGACTGGAACGAAATATGTACCCAACTAAAGCATAAGGAAAGGGGCAATTATATGCCTAAACTGGAAAATTTGCATCGCATATGGGATTTGGACACCTTTTTCCCTGGCGGCCCTGCTTCCCCAGAATATGTAGCTTTTCTCGACCTTCTGGAGCAGGATCTGCTAAGCTTCACCTCTGAAATTAAGCAACCTACAAAGGGTGTAGCCTCCTGGATTGAACATTTACAAACCCTTGACGCACTTACCTCCCGCACCTCCCACGCTCGTGCTTTCATCAACTGCCATGCTTCAGTAGCCGTTACTAACCCTGAAGTGCGGGTCATGGAGAGCCGCTTCCGTCAAGTGGGGGCGTTGTTGGCTACGGTAGATACTACCCTTAACGACAAAATGCTGCAGATGCCCCTGGAGGAATGGACGCAGCTGGTGCAGGCGCCGGAGCTGGCATCTTCATCCTGGGCTTTGGAGCAACGCCGCCAAAGGGCTAAAACGTTTCTGCCGCCGGAGCAGGAGGCAGTAGTGAATGCCCTGTCAGTGAACGGTTTTCAAGGGTGGAACGCCCTTTACTTCCATATTATTGGCTCCCTTAGTATTGAGGTTGAAGTAAACGGGGAAAAACAATATCTATCTGCGGCTCAGTTACAGAACCGTCTCGACGACCCGGATCCCCATATGCGCGCCTATTATATGGATGTTTGGGACAGAACCTGGGATGAGGCAGCCGATACTATCGCCCTGGAATTAAATAATATGGTGGGCTTCCGGCTTAACCTCTATAGGTTAAGAGGCTGGGATGACTTTCTTTTTGAAACATTAAGAAACAACCTGATCCAAAAGGACACTCTGGACAGTATGCAACAAGCCATCTGCCAGCAGCGGCCTCGCCTGGTGGCTTACTTAAAACGCAAGAAGGAACTACTAGGCCTGGCATCTTTTGGCTGGCAGGATGTAACAGCTCAAGCCAGTGGAGCGGCTACGAAGCTCAGCTACGATGAAGCGGCGAACTTCATAGTGGAAAACTTTGCCAAGCATTCTCCAGGTATGGCGGAAATGGCGGAAATAGCTTTCCGCGACCGTTGGATTGAATCTGAAGATCGCCCTGGCAAACGCGTAACTGCCTTCTGCAGCGGTTTCCCTGAAGCGGGGCAATCCCGTATTTTCGTCAATTTCTCGGGGACAATGGGTAGTACAGTTACCATTGCCCATGAGCTAGGTCATGCCTATAACTCCTGGGTACTCAAAGGTACCCCTCAAACAGGCAGGTTGCGTTCTTCCTGCCTGGGGGAGACAGCCTCGATTTTTGCCGAGACCTTAGTAGGTAATGCAGGTATAGCCGCCGCCGGCTCAGAAGACGAAAGGCTGAGCCTTATTGAGTCCAAGCTGAACCAGGTTATCTCCATGAGCGTAAACATGGTGGCTCGTTATTTATTTGACAGAGCTTTTCACGAAGAGCGCACGAAAGGCGAGGTTTCGGTAGCCCGCCTGAACCAGCTGATGCTGGCTGCCCAAAGGGAAGCCTATGGCGATGCTCTAGACCGCTGGCACCCCACCCTGTGGGCCTCGAAACAGCATTATCATGGCGCCGGCAACCCTTTTTACAACTACCCCTACACCTTTGGGCAACTTTTTGCTAACGGCGTCTTTGCTTATGCCATGCAAGCAGGAGACAATTTCGAGAAAAAGTATAATGCCTTGCTCAGGGATACAGGCCGCTGCACTGTGGAAGAGTTAGCCATGCGCCATTTGGGTGCCGATCTTACCAAACCGGATTTTTGGCACCACGCTTTGAACCTGGCTCTGGCCGAGTTGGATGAATGGCTGGAAAAGACAAAGAAAAAGGTGGTTATGCTATGACCAGTTATATGAACGAGATGAAACCAGGGGAAATACAGAAAGGCAATTTCAAGAAGGTTATTTTCGGGGTAGGCTCTACAGAGAGCCATGGCGCTCATATGCCCATAGGGACTGATAACCTTATCGCCCACGCCATGGCGGAGCGGATTGCCGCTGCTTTTACTGACATGCTGCTGCTGCCGCCGGTAAACTATGGCGTCAGCGAATATCATCGAGACTTTCCTTTTACCCTGTATGTGAAGTCGGAAACCATGATCGCTACTATCCGTGACATTTGTGAAGCCATTTACTTCAGAGGTATACGCCAAATTATTATAATAAATGGTCATGATGGCAATATAAGCCCCCTGGAAATTGTAGGCAGACAGGTAAAAATGCAATACCCGGATCTTGCCATACTGACTTTACCAGCCTGGTGGCTGAACTTCCGGAACCTGGTGCCGGCAGGCTTATTCAGTGACTATGCCCACGGTCATGGGGGTGAAGCCGAGACTTCGCTGTTAATGGCTTTTTATCCTGAGCTTATAGATTTATCTCTGGCTGTGCCCATGATTCCCAAACTTAAGGAGGATAGCCTGCTGGATATGAAGGTAAACTTCCGCGAGCTGAGCAACGTAGGGTCTACGGGCAATCCCCAACTGGCTACGCCGGAGAAGGCCAGAGTTTTGGCGGAAACCATGATTCAGCATACCATAGACTATATTAAATATTTAGATAGTATAGACTGGAAATACGCCGTCGAGTAAGTGACAGCTCCCTCAGCAGGATAGCGTGGTGCTATCCTGCTTTTTCTTTGTGTCGGTAAAAGAGTTGACATACGTATTGAATACGTGCTATAATGTAATCAGAAAGAAGGTGATGCGGATGAAAGCAAGCGAACTAACAAGGATGGCGAAAAAACAAGGCTGCTACATAAAGCGGCATGGTTCGGAACACAATATATGGATAAACCCAAAGACGGGTAACACCGCACGAATCCCGCGTCACCAAAGCAAAGAAGTAGCAACCGGTACAGCGCACATCATCATGAAGGACTTGGGGCTGAAATAAGCCCCTCCTTCAACCCCATAAACCGAATGGAAGGGATGGTCGATTGTGAGATACGCATATACAGCAGTATTCACACCAGAGAAAAATGGGTTATACAGCGTCACTTTTCCTGATTTACAAGGGTGTTACACAAGTGGCGATGATATATCAGACGCTATTTACATGGCGCAGGATGTACTCAATTTAACCTTGTACGATTTGGAACAAGACCGGAAACCCATACCCAAAGCAAGTAAACCGCAGGATATCAAAACAACAGGAGAGCAATTCACAAGCGTTATTGCGGTAGATACCGATACATACCGCCGATTCTACGAGAACAAATCTGTCAAGAAAACACTTACCATTCCAATGTGGTTGAATGAACTCGCTGAACAGGCAAATGTTAATTTTTCAGGCGTTTTGCAATCAGCATTAAAAGAAATATTACAAGTACAAAAGTAAACTAAAATCCCTCCTCCGCAAGCGGGAGAAGGGTATACTGCGACCATGATAGAAGATATTGGCGAGGAGCTCGCTCCTCCCGAGAGTAGAAGCCCATAAATTGCGTTCACCCATGGCATGATACATGTGGGCTTCTACTCCACATCAACGGGCAGATCGCCATCTGCCCCTACGAAAATCCATCGCCAATATGGTGCAGGGACTAATAAGTCACGGTTACACGACGATTGGGTTGTTTCAATGTAGCAGCGGTCATTTCGTA
>WREE01000022.1 GCA_009779515.1 Symbiobacteriaceae bacterium | reverse complement strand
TCGTCCCGCTGGAATGTGTGTACACGATCAAAACCAACGGGCAGATTGCCATCTGCCCCTACGAAAATCCATCGCCAATCCATCGTAGGGGACGATGGTAATCGTCCCGCTGAAATGTGTGTACACGATCAAAACCAACGGGCAGATTGCCATCTGCCCCTACGAAAATCTATCGCCAATCCATCGTAGGGGACGATGGTAATCGTCCCGCTGAAATGTGTGTACACGATCAAACACGCGGTCGTGTGGTTCTGGAACGTAGTTCCAGTAAGGGCAAACAGAGCTATGCCTACAGGACCCGGGGTCCCCGCGCACTAGTGCGTGGGGTGGGAGTCTGGGGTTTGGGGGCGGGTAGCCCCCATCTATCAGAGCAGGAGTCTTTGAACAACACCTAAATTTAGGTTTTAACCGGATGAGAAAGAGTAACAAAACGCCTTTGTATCCCGCTTAAGGCAAGATACAAAGGCGTTTGAGTTATCATCCAATTCTACTCGCTTCTACTTGTAAATCTCGCTGTATTTTTCTTTAAGGAAGCGCACCAGGTGCTGAGGATTGAACTCCTCTCCGGTTACGCGCCGAAAAAGCTCCGAAGGGCTGTAGAGACCACCTTGAGAGTGAATGTGGCGGCGCAGCCAATCGTTAACTATCTCCATTTTGTCTTCGGCAATGGCGCTGGCAAGATCCACCTCTTTCAGCAGGGTGTAGTAGAACTGGGCGCCGTAAGCGGTGCCTAAGGCGTAGGTGGGAAAGTAACCCCACAGGTTTTGGTACCAGTGAATATCCTGCATAATACCCAGCGCATGGTTAGTAGGTCTTAGCCCCAGGTATTCTTCATACTTGCTGTTCCACAGCTCCGGAAGGTCTTCGACTTTAATCTCCTGGCCGAAAAGCTGCTTTTCCAACTCGTAGCGGATCATAATGTGCATAGGATAGGTGAGTTCATCGGCTTCAACCCTGGTCATGCTGGGCTTGGTGCGGTTAGCAATCCGCCAAAAGGCTTCCGGGGTAACCCCTGCCATTTGTTCAGGAAAAATCTCCGCCAATTTGCCGAAGTGGGTCTGCCAAAAGACCAGAGAACGCCCAATGAAGTTTTCGTAGAAACGGCTTTGGGATTCGCTCATACCGGCACTGCAGTGCTGCAGGTTTGTCCCCTCAAAGCGGGGATCTCCCTGCTGACTGTGCATAGCATGCCCCAACTCATGGGCACCAGCGAAAACCGCAGCAGGAAGATAGTTTTCCATATAACGCACGGTAAAACGCACATCGTTACAGGAAGCGCCGCTGGTGAAGGGGTGAGCGCTGATTTTTAACACCCCTGCCTCCATATCAAAGCGCATTACCTGGATGAGATATTCCACAAAGCGTTTCTGGCTCGCTTGGTCATAAAACTTGTAGAGCAGGCTATCGTCAATTTGTACTGCACCTTCATGCAGCTGGCGGACAAAAGGTAGGAGATCCTGTTTAAGGGTGCCAAAAAAGGCATCGTAGGTTGCCATGGAAAACCCTTCTTCATGATCGTCCAGTAACAAATCGTAAGGGTGTCCGCTATAGCCGCGATACTCCAGGAAACGGCGGTTAGTCTCAATCTCGTTGGCCAGATGAGGAGCAATCATGGCGAAGTCGTTGGCTTTCTTGGCTTCTTCCCAAATGCGGGTGGTCATGGCGGTATTCTGCCGCGCCGCTACATACTCTGCCTGGGGAATGGCACGAATTTTGTTGATTTCCTTAAGGTATTTTTCTGCCGAGCGAAGCATTAAGGGATCGCTCTCCGGCAGCACCAGGATCTCCTCCAGCATGGCAATATTCTCCGGTAGCATCTGATAGGCGAATATTTCCCCGCTCAACTGACCAATCATCTTCGCCCGGTAGGGGGCGCTTTTGCGCGGAGCCTCTGTTGAGGCATCCCAACTGATGGCAAACATAGCAAAACGATGGGCGGACATACGTAGTTGAAAATCACGAAATTTTTGACTGAGCTGTTCGCGAGTTATGATGAATCACTCCCTGGTCTTTACTATTGCAACATGTAGAGGCTGTTAAACAGGAGCTTAAAGGTGCCGTGGGTTTGGGCTCGCTTTTGCACACTTAACCCTAAAAGTATAGCTTCGCCCTCGCCGTAAGGCACTTGCACTACAGCGCCTTTACCGGCAATTTTCTCTTCACCGATGAGGAGACCGCTTTGCAAAATATTGCTCTGGGGATAGCGTGCCAAAATTTTATACTGCTCAGCTTTACGGTTATCGGTGATAGCAAAAGCCGGGCAATCCCAGTTGAGGGCTAAAGTGCGTTCCGGCATCCCCCAGGTTAGCGGCGAAGCACCGTCAATCTCCAGCCAAAGGGTGGAGCCATTGGTTAAAAACTCCTTGGCAGGAACTCCCCCTACCACATTTTGTACTCCCAGCTCCAACAAGTTGATGACAAAGCCGCAGGCGCTGCCAAAGGCGACGATCTTGCCCCCGGCTTGCACAAACTCCCTAACTGCTTGCAGTTCCCCACTGCCCATTCTCTTGGTATAGGCGCTGGGCAAAGTTGACGCCATGCGCCGGATGGCAGCGGCGGTGTTGTCGCCGGGACGGTTAACCTCCTGCATCATCTCCAAACGGTCGGCGGGGAATAATAAAACGTCGTACTTGCTGCGCAAGTCGCCACGCAGTAAATCCTCCGTCTTAACCGAGGTGTAGGCAAACTCAAAGTTTTCCAGCACCAAACGTGTCCAAGCCTCTTCCATATTACCACCTAAATAGCGGTGGTAGACCCCAATTTTGGGTGGCTGGATCTGACACAGAAGCTGATGATCCACGGCTTCGGTAACCGCCTCCAGGCTTAACCCCAGCCCTTCCGCCTTGAGCTTTAGTCGGTTGGCTTCATCGCCCAGGACCAAGAAGCTCCCTGCCGGAAACGCTGTTCCCGAGCCGCTTACCATCCCCTCTGCACAACGCCAGACCGCTACCCCCTCCTGAAGCAGGCGGTTAGCCAGAATATAGCTGTCATTGGCGTTAGCTGTCCAGATATAACCTTGCGCCCCAGAGTTGACCGTAAGCGAGCTCTCCAGAGGCGGAAGCGTGCTAACTACCTGCCGGATAAGCTCTTCGGGTATAGGCTCATCTAGCGCTACGACATCTACCCCCATATACTCGGCGAAGGTATCGGTAGCTGCATCGTAAACCCAAGGGTCGCCGTTACGCTTGGTCGTCCAGTAATTCCGGGGGAAAATTGTCCGTCCCAAAACGGAAAGAATAGCTGCTCGTTTAGGCTGAGCCAGGGAGAGCAGGTAGCTACCTGCGGTAAAGTATTGCTTGCCGACACGAAAATCTTCTTTGGCTTGCTGAACTTCAAAACCTTGCTGTAAGAATAACTGGATAAGCTTACGCATGGTGAGAGGATCGTGCTGTTCGGCAGGGATGACAAAAGCGTAAGGCGCCTCCTGCTCCCCTTTACTCACCTGGCGCTCCGCTTTAACCAGGGCGGTGCGCAATATGGTATCTCGGTTACGCGCCGCACAGTCCAGCAAAGCCCAGGAAGCTATCTTCTGCTGTTCCACAATATCCCGAAGACGCCACCAGCCACCCTGCCAAGGGTTGACAAAGGAGGCTTGCTGGGCATAGTCGGCAAACTGCTTATCCTGAGGGGAAGAGAGTTGGTCAGGAGCAATATAGAGAGGAGTAGCCATACGAGCGCTGGCCGATTCGGTCAGCATACCCACAATATTGTGGTGCAGGGTTAGGCGGTGGTAGCCCATATGACCCCAGCCAGGGAACTGAGCTCCCCCCAGAACACCTTTCTTGCCGGCTTCGTCTAAACGCAAGCTCATATGGGCGCCGTACATGGCTGCCTCAATCCAGTTTAAGGGGTCGGGGTTAGGGTGAATGGGGTTGGCGTAAGGTGCAATGTAAAAACGAGCGCCGTTGGATGCCATATGATGATGATCCTGGTAAACCTGAGGCTGCCAATCCTGGAACATGATCTTCCCCATATAGCGAGATTCCACTAGGTTTTGGGGGAAAGCATCCCGGTTGTTATCGTGCCCGGCATATTTGTGGTAAAGCCAGGGCATGGGACCGCCTTCCAGCTCGCTCCCTAAGTGGCGCCCGTACCAGTCTACCACCATATTTAAGCCGTCCGGATTAAAGCTGGGCACCATGAGGAAAACTACTTCCCTGAGGATACGCTGGGCTTCCTCCGAAGTACTGCTCAAAAGGTCGTAAGCTAACTCCGGCGCCATCTGTGTGCCGCCAATCTCATTGGCATGGAGGCTCATAGACTGCACAGCTACTACCTTGCCCTCAGTAATAAGAGCTTCCTTCTCCGGAGCAGATAAGCCCCGAGGGTCTCCTGTTTTAAGGCTAATTTGACGTAAATTCTCCAAATTCGCCAAGTTTGACGCCGAAGAGATAGTGACCAACAGAAAGGGCAGCCCCTCGGTAGTAGGTCCCATATCCTGAACCTGTAGGCAGTCCGATTCCGTGGCAAGCAGGTGAAAATAAGCAACAACCTTTTCCCAACTGGCGATTTTCCTGTCCTCTCCCATGTTATGACCAAAAAAGGTCAGGGGCGATGTTAACGGCGACATAGCTTTTCCCCTTTCGTAGTTTATAGTTACTACAGCCTTTTTCGCGAGGCAGGTTTTTAGTTCCTGCCGAAAATTCAGGCTATGTGGCAGGCAAATTATGAGGCAAGAAACCAAGAACATGAAACCTGTTTTTCTACAGCCGCAAATTATTTCTTGACTCTGGGGGTAAGGCAGAGTATAATACCAACTGTAACAGAGATATATTTCCGATAATGCCTCACGTCATCGAATAATATTGCCTGAAAGGAGGATCCGCCATGGTTCAAAGAATCGCCCACCCCATCCGCATTGTTACTGTATGCAACGAAGAAGGGGTTATAACCCCTATCCGCTTCCAGGTGGAAGACGAAACCGAAGAACGGTTCACCATCATCGTGGATAAGGTGCTTAAATCCTTCGAAGACAAGCAGTCCGGCGCCCGAATCAGACGCTTTCTCTGCCAATCTGTCATCGAAAACAGGGCGCAGCAGTATGAGCTGAGCATGGAAATAGCGTCAACCCGTTGGTTTATCACTCAGCGGTAGCCTAAAAAGCCGCTCTTACTGGCGAAGAAACCCAGTGCCCTTGCACCTGGTGTTGTGCCCCCTGTATTGCTTGGAGGGGTTTTGGTGGAGATAAAAATCTTGCTCGTCGAGGACGACGAAAATATATGCCATACCGTCAAAGCTTTTCTGCTGGAAACGGGATATAAGGTTGACGCCTGTCTTGACGGCAGCGACGCCCTAACCATGTTTTATGACCATAGCTATCAGTTGGTTATTCTCGACATTATGCTACCCAGTATGAACGGGCACGAGCTCCTACGGGAGTTTCGCAAGTTGCATAACACCCCTGTCTTAATGATGACAGCGTTATCCGACGACGAAAATCAAATTCGGGCCTTTGACGCCGAGGCAGACGACTATGTAACCAAACCATTTAAAATGCAGCTTCTGTTAAAGCGCGTGGAAGCCCTTCTAAGGCGTAGCGGGGCGTTAGCCAAGGAAATCCGCTGGGGTAAATTTACCCTTCGTCCTGAAGAATACCGAGCCTTTTACCGTGGCGAAGAGTTGTCTCTAACCCTGCGAGAATATGAAATCCTTATGTTGCTGTGGCAAAATAAAGGGCGAACCTTATCCCATGAAACCATTCTCTCCCGGGTATGGGGCTATGACTTCGACGGGGATGGCAGTGTCGTTCATACCCATATCAAAAACCTACGGGCTAAACTGCCGGAAAGTATTATCAAAAACGTGCGTGGTATAGGCTACCGTATCGAGGAGGGAGCGCTGTGAAAATGCGCGGTATCTTCTTCAAGGTATTTACTTATACAACTATTTTCCTTATCTTGCTGGTTTTGGTTACGGTTGCCCTGTTTTCGAAGCAGTTTCTTTCATTTTATCAAGTCAGCCAAATGCGGCAGATAAGCAGTTCCTACCAACGTTTGGTAGACCGTCTACAAGGCGAAGATGAAAGCTACTATCCGGAACTGGCACAGCAGTTCTATGAAAGTAACCAGTCTTTTCAATTCTACATCGAAAATAAAGACGGCAAAATTATTTACACTACGCCTCACGCCAACACTTCAGGTAATATGAGTGGGACTTTATCTGTGGTGGTGAACCTCAACAAAAACCATACCCTTAGAGCCCAAAGCGATAATGCCTTCCGGTCTAACTACAACAGCTTATTTTCCCAAGCTCTCCTCGCCCTGGGGGCAATGCTCGCCGCCAGCATCGCCGGAGCTTTTATCTTTGCCCAACAAATGACCAAACCTATCAAAGGGCTGGCAGAGAGCACAAAAAGAATGTCTAACCTAGAAGACGTACCCTTTACCCCCGAGCTTACCGACGAGCTGGGCGAGCTGGCGCGCGATGTTCATGCCATGTACGATAAACTAAAAAATACCATTTCTCGTTTAGAAGACGAAATCTTGCGGGTGCGCGAGATGGAAGAAACGCAGCGCTACTTTTTTTCGGCGGCATCCCACGAGCTGAAAACCCCCCTGGCAGCCGTCAGCGTTTTGCTGGAAGGTATGCTGGAAAATGTGGGTGAGTATAAAGACCATGCCAAGTATTTACGGGAATGCCTTAGAATAATGGACGCCCAGGGTAGGACGATTGCCGAAATTTTGGAAATTGTCAACTTCAACGACGGAAAAATTTTACCCTCCTTCGAAAAAACCGATCTGGGGGACATGGTTGCCGAGCTTCTTCCTAACTTTTTAACTTTAGCGGAAGCAGGTGAACAGCTTATCCTCTGCCACATCCCCCAGGGTGAAACTATACTTGCCGATCCCCAAATATTGCGCAAAGCTCTTTCCAATGTCATCCTCAACGCAGTACAAAATACGCCCCAGGGTGGCGAAATTCGTATATGGACGGAGCCGGTAGCAAACCAATGCCGGCTCCACGTTTTGAATACCGGAGCGCAAATTGATGAGGCGATACTACCTAAACTCTTTGACCCGTTTTACCGTACCGATAAGGCCAGAAGCCGGAAGGACGGGCGCAGCGGCTTAGGGTTGACCCTGGTGCAAAAGACTCTCGAAGCCATGAAGATAGATTTTGCCTTAGCTAACACCCCAGAGGGGGTCTTATTCTGGATGGACTTGCCGGAAGTCTAAGGTTGCCTAAAATGCTGCCACTAGATACCGCCAAGGTAGCCATAAGCTCCCTACAAAACTTTAGAAACCAGGAGAAACAGTCATGCTGCTCTCCTGGTTTCTTGGTATATGAAAAGCATAGTTATGCGTTCTTTGGCAGGAAAATTGGCTGACCACACCGTTTTCCCGAGTTTGACTTAACCTAAAATTGCCTTGACGCCCGCCTTCTTAAACGAATATAATTGTAGAAATGTAGCCTATAGCTACCCGCAGCGCAACTGTTTTCTGCCAGGTTAATGTATGGAGGGTTACGCCCATGACGAATCGACTACATGTATCTCTATCTTGCAGCAACATCACCAACTTCGCCATGCAGCAAAACCAGATTCCCATTGTCCGTTACCTCTTACTGCAGAATATCTCAGACGAGACCGTTAGCGATCTCCGTGTCGTCATTACAGCCGACCCTGAGACTCTAACACCCTGGAGCGTTAACGTCGCCTTACTGCATCCCCAGGAAACGGTGGAACTGACTGGAATCGACCTGCGTTTCTCTACCTCTTACCTCTTTGCTCTTACCGAGCGTATTAACGGTTCTCTTACGGTTGCCGTCTTCTCCGGAGACGATCTACTCTACTCCCAAGCCCATGAGCTGGCTTTTCTCAGTTTTAACGAGTGGAGCGGTGGCTTAGCTGTTCCAGAAATCATGGCAGCTTTCGTGACGCCTAACCACCCTTATGTCACCGAAATCGTCCGCCAAGCATCTGTTATTCTGCATAGCTGGCAAGGAAATCCTTCCTTTACCGGTTATCAGAGTAAAAGCCTGAGTACAGTCCGGCTCCAGGCAGCCGCCATCTATGGCGCTTTACAGAGCGAAGGTATTACCTACTGCGTAGCACCTGCCAGCTTTGAGCTAGTGGGACAGAAGGTTCGTCTCGCAGACGCTGTTCAAACCACGAAGATGGGCAACTGTCTCGATCTTAGCCTGTTATACGCAGCATGTCTAGAGCATATCGGTCTTAACCCCATGATCGTCCTCGTCCAGGGACATGCCTTCGTAGCCTTTTGGCAAGAGGAAGAGTCGTTTGCCGAGTGCGTCCAGGACGATCTCTCGGTTCTGACGAAACGCATTGCAGAAGGGATTAACGAGATATGCGTGGTTGAGGCCACTGCTGTAGTGGTCGGAGGAAGTACAGAGTTTGAAAGTGCCGTTACTGCTGCTGCCAGGCATCTGGCAGATCCCGGACGCTTCGTATATCTTGTGGACATCAAGCGAGCACGTGGCAGCGGCATTCGTCCCCTGCCACAGACTATCTCTGGAGAGGGCGATTCTCTTAGCGAGGCACATTTCAAGACCGAGCTTACCTCCCGCCCGGCAGAGGTATCCGCCTACAGCTTTACTGAAAATGCCAAGACAGACCTTTCGCGCCAGCAGCTATGGGAGCGCAAGCTGCTCGATCTTAGTATGCGCAACACCTTGCTCAACTTCCGGGTAACTAAGAATAGTATGCAGTTGCTCCTGGCTTCTGCTCCCGAGTTTGTGCAGCGTCTAACATCTGGCGAAGAGTTTCAGATTCAACCCCGTCCTGCTGACTTAAAGAACAGCCCCAGAGACGATAAGCTATTCGAGATGACGCATCAGGAACACATTCTGGATAAAGTTGCTCAGTCGGAGTTTCAGCAAGGTCGCATACGAACCTTTCTAAGTGAAGTAGAAACCGGCAGTACTATAGCTTCTATATATCGCACAGCTAAGACGAGCATGGAAGAGAACGGTGCCAACACGCTCTTTATCGCCCTGGGTTTCTTGCGCTGGTACGAAGGAGACCGCAGCGAGAAGCCTCGTCTTGCTCCTTTAATTCTCATCCCGGTAGATTTAGTGCGTCGCTCGGCTCAGCGCGGCTATGTTATTCGCGCTCGAGACGAAGAAGCGCAAGTTAATATCACCCTGCTGGAGATGCTGCGACAGGATTTTGGGCTTGTTATTAACGGTCTGGAGCAGTTTTCTAACTCAGATGCAGGTGTCGACGCTAACATGGTCTTTAGCATCGTGCGCCGTGCCATCATGAGCAGGCCACGCTGGGATGTGGAAGAGCTGGCTGTTATGGGCATCTTCTCTTTCAGCCGTTTTATCATGTATCACGACCTTAAGCAGCGCATGGCTACCCTAACCCATAATAAAGTTGTGGCGAGCCTGGTTGCAGGACGGCTCACCTGGGATGCTACTGTTGAGTTCCCCACGCCGGAGCAGCTGGATATGGATCTAAGCCCCTCCGACATCGCTACCCCTATTGCCACAGATTCTTCACAGTTATCGGCCATAGTTACGGCCGGTAAGGGAAAGAGCTATGTACTGCACGGTCCTCCGGGCACTGGAAAATCGCAGACTATTACCAATATCATAGCTAACGCACTTTATCAGGGTAAATCTGTACTCTTTGTTGCCGAAAAGATGGCTGCTCTCTCTGTAGTCCAGAGCCGTCTGGCAGCCATAGGGTTAGGGCCCTTCTGCCTGGAGTTGCACTCCAATAAAGCCCGGAAACGAGATATCCTTAGCCAGTTGGAGCAAACACTGGAGTTCGGCCGGACAAAACACCCCGATGAATACCGAGCAACAGCTGAGGCTATTAACAGCTCGCGCAGGGAGCTTAATCAAGTTATATCTGAAATCCATCGCCCCCGGCTATGCGGTTTCTCTCTCTACGATTCCTTAGCTATTGCTGAACAGCAGGCAGATTACCTAGATCTCTTGATCTTCCCCCGCCAGCAGTTACTCACGTTAACTAAAGAACAGCTCTCTAAGCAGATAGACCACTGTCAGATGCTGCTGGTTGCCAGCAAAGCATGTGGTGGTGTAGCCGATCATCCGCTGGCAGAGATAGACAACGAACAGTTCAGCAGCCAACTGGAGCACTCTCTGCGCTTAAACCTCAGCGAGTATCACACCGTTTTAGAATCTCTCGCTACCCATAGCGCTACAGTGTATGCAGAGCTGGGCATAGATGCCGCCCACGGCAGAGAGCAGCTGGCTGCTCTGGCAGAACTCTCGGCGCTACTGCTCCGAGAGGGAAGTAGCGCCACCGAGCTGCTCTTACATAACGATCTGCCACAGCATAGAGTCGCTCTCCAGGAGTGCTTCGCTAAAGGTCGCCGCTGCGACGAGCTGGCAGCTGAACTAAGAGAAAGGTATCGCGATGCCATCTTCGACAGCGAAGCCGCAAGCGCTGAGCTTAAATGGAACATGGCGACACAGAGCTGGTTTGTCCCCCGTTTCTTCCAGCAGAATGCCGTGCTCAAGCTTTTTAGAGCGCGCTCTTTGCAGCCGAACTCTTTGCAAAAAGGCGATATTCCTGAACTTCTGAAGAAGCTTTCGGAGTATCATCTCCTGCAGCGAGAAATCACCGACAAAACAGAGTTTCTCCGTAGCTTCTTTCCCCAAACGGGCTCATCATGGGACTGGGAGCGGCTCGAACTGCTCTACGACGCTAACAGCAAAGCTTTCCAATTAGTTCAGAGTATGGCTGCTAACCGAGACCAGGCAGCTCAGGCTTTGTCAATGCTGCACAGTAGTTGTAGCACCATCTTGCAACAGCAGGAGAAGCCCCTGCGGGAACTTCCCTTACTGGACGCACGAATCCACGAACTGGAGCTGACGCTCTCGGCAGATTTCTCCCGAGAGTTTGCTGCCTGGCACAACGAAAGCGACTGGTTAATCCTCATGGAGAAGAAGGCCACGCGCTGGATGAGCAACTTAAAGCAGCTTCGAGATTATTGTGGCTATGTGCGCGTTAAAAAACCTGCTGTGCTGGACGGTTTAGCGCCGGTAATAGACGCCCTGGAGCGAGGCAGTATCTGCCACGATGAGCTGCTACCCACATTTAGTCGTAATATCCACAAGCAGTTAGCCGAGGTTACCATAGATAGCTCAACTTCGTTGCGCGAGTTCAGCGGTGCTATTTTTACCGAGCGTATCAGCAGGTTCAAGCAACTTAACGATGAGTTCGTGCGCCTGACCATACAGGAGTTGGTAGCCAAGCTCTCCGCCGGCATTCCGTTAACTGGGAGCAATGTAAGCATCTCGTCAGAAATCGGCATACTGCAGCGTGCTATACGCAGCGGCGGCAGGGGCACATCCATCCGTAAACTCTTTGAGAGCATCCCCACGCTGTTGCGCCGGATGTCTCCCTGTATGCTTATGAGCCCCATCTCCGTAGCCCAGTATATAGACCCTACATATCCTCCTTTCGACATCATCGTCTTTGATGAAGCTTCGCAAGTACCCACCTGCGAAGCTATCGGTGCCATAGCTCGCGGGCAGGAGCTCATAGTCGTTGGAGACCCCAAGCAGTTGCCGCCAACCTCTTTCTTCTCTTCGACGTCAGTAGATGAAGACAACTACGATAAAGAGGATTTAGAGTCGATCCTGGATGACTGCCTGGCTCTGTCTATGCCGCAACAACACCTGCTATGGCATTATCGTTCTCGTCACGAGAGCCTTATCGCTTTCTCGAACCGTAACTACTACGATAACCGCCTGCGAACTTTTCCTTCGCCCAATAACCTCATTAGCAAGGTCTCTCTGGTGCAGTTAGAGGGGTACTACGATAGAGGCAGGAGCAAGCGCAATGAAGCTGAAGCTCGAGCGATTGTAGCCGAAATTGCCCATCGGCTCCGCGCCGCCAATAACCAAAGCCGTTCGCTGGGAGTGGTAACCTTTAGTTCGGTACAGCAAAACTACATTTTAGATCTCCTGGACGAGCAGTTCCGCAACGACCCGGAGCTCGACGCCTTGGCACACGACGCCCCCGAGCCTCTCTTCGTCAAGAATCTGGAGAATGTGCAAGGTGATGAGCGGGATGTAATACTCTTCTCTATAGGCTATGGTCCTGACGCCAGCGGGAAAGTGAACCTAAACTTTGGTCCGCTAAACCGCGAGGGAGGCTGGCGCAGGCTTAATGTAGCTGTCTCTCGCGCCAGAGAAGAGATGATCGTCTTCGCGACGATGCGTCCGGAAGAGATAGACCTTAGCCGCACCCTGTCCAAAGGAGTAGCGGAGTTAAAGTCGTTTTTAGAGTTCGCTGCGAGGGGTAGCTCAAACCCTACCGGCTCCAAAACCGGCAACACTGACGATATGGCACACCTCATAGCCGAAAGGCTGCGCGCTAAAGGCTATAGAGTAGATAGTAATGTGGGTAGTTCCAGCTATAAGGTAGATTTGGCTATAGTCTCACAGTTTAACGATGAGGAGTATATCCTGGGTATTATCCTGGACAGTCCGGGATACTTCAACTCCGGAAATCTGCAAGACAGAGTTATCAACCAGGAAGCTGCTCTGCGCCGCTTAGGCTGGCGGGTACATAAGCTCTGGATTATGGATTATTGGTACAATGCCGAGAGAGAGATAGCCAAAATAATAGAAATATTAGAACAGATACCGCCAAAGTCAGAGACTGCTAAAACCCTTGATGTCAAGCCGGAACTACAGCAGGAACACGTCGCCCCCCTTACCTTTGAGCAGCTCACTGCTGATGCGTTAAGCACTTCCTTACCCAAGTATACATTTGCTGCGCTAACTACCGCACCCCAGGGAGCCGATTTTTTGGCTGTTACCAGCTTTAAGCTTATTACCCAGCAGATAGCCGATATCGTTGCGACAGAAGCTCCGCTAAGCCACAACTACCTCTACCGCAGCGTTCTCGATATCTGGGGGCTAAGAGCAGGTCAGCGCATAGCCCGCCGCTTCGAGGAAGTACTGCGAGGCTTACGGCTGAGGAGTACCAAATCGGGGGACAGGACCTTTTACTGGCGAGCTGACCAGCAGCCGGAGGAGTTCGATAGCTTCAGAACCCCTCCCGATACCGAAAAATCGCGCCGCAGCCTGGATGATATAGCGCCGGAAGAGATTGCCGCAGCGGTGCGACACACCCTTACCTGGCAGATTAGCCTAAGCACAGCCGATTTGGAGCGCGAAGTAGTGCGATTATTCGGTTACTCGCGCTGCACGGAAGCCATGCGCGCTCCCGTAAGCCGTGGGATAGCCTTAGCGGTTAGCCGAGGCTACGCGGTGGTAAACGGCGATAGGGTTTCCTGCGCCAGCGAACCATAGCTTGTTACCCATACCAGTGTGCGTCCGACCTTTAACAGGGCTGTTGCAGCAGAAATGATGCAACAGCCCTAAAGTTATGCAACAACCCTTATTTGAATTTTTCATGTCTACAGACAAACTACAGATTAGCCTGCTATCATAGTTAAGGTGATGCCACTACACAAGGAGGAACTCCCATGTACTTAATAACCAACGCCCTGAAAAACCTGTGGCGGAACGCCGGGCGGAATATCCTAATTGCCGCCATCATGCTGGCGATTATTACCTCAACGGTGGTGACGCTGACCATCAACAACGCCGCTGCCAAAATAATCGACGACATCCGGCTAAACCTCGGCTCACGGGTGGAAATCGGGCAAGATTTTATGGAGATGCGAGCAGCAGGTTTAGATGGACGCACCGACTCGGTTCACCTTTCCATCGACGACTTCTATGCCTTCGCGACTTCGGATTATCTCAGGAAAACTATCTTTAGCGCGAGCATGTACGGTTGGAGCAACACCTTCTGCGCCCTGCGCGACGATCCCTCCAACCCGGGGGCACGGGAGCGTGGGGACGGACAAGGTGGGATTGTCCTGGACGAAACCTGCAAGTTAATCAGCACCTCCGACCCCACTACCCTCTCTGAATTTGGGACGCTGCGCCATATTACCTCCGGCAGAATGTTTGCAGAGCTAAACGAGTGTATTATCAGTGAGGAACTCGCAGCTCTGAATGGTATCGCCCTGGGTGATGTTATAACTCTGCAGGGTGCTATAGTCACCGACAAACACTATAGCTTAACTGTCATCGGCATTTATGCCGATTTTACCGATGAATACTCGAACTTCATGTTCATGTTTAACCGACCTGTTTCCGAAAACCGGCGCAACGAAATACTCACCAGTTTTGCTACCCTTATCTCAGCAGGCTGGGAAACCAGCTACGGTCTGCATATAAGAAACGAGTACTATCTAAAAAACCCCGACCACGTCCGGTTCTATGAACAGGAAGTTCGCTCCAAAGGGCTGCCGATCACCTACAACGTAGCTATCAATCAGGCAGCATACGATAAAGTTACCGGTCCTCTCTCCGGGATGAAGGGTGCAGCTTTCACCTTCATGGTCGTCATACTACTACTTGGCACCATTGTGCTGGCGCTTATATCTTTTATGGCAGTGCGGGAACGCAAGTATGAAGTCGGCGTCCTCAGAGCCATGGGTCTAGCAAGGAGTAAAGTCGCTTTCGGCATTCTCGCGGAAACCGTGATGATAGCGGCGCTATGCCTGGTCCTCGGGCTTGGCATCGGCAGCGCTGTGGCGCAGCCTATTGCCGATAATATGCTGGAGGAGAGAGTCGCTGTCGCCGAAGCGGAGGACGCTGCCAGCGGCTTGGGTAACCGCGTCCTTTTTGCCCAGGGGCAAATGCAAACCAACGATAAAGCGGCAGGTTACACTCCTGAAAGCGAGATCCAAGTGAGGTTAGGCGGGGAGGTTATAACCCAAATTATGCTCATCACCCTAGCCCTGACAGCTCTCGCTGGTGTGATCGGCGTTACGCTCATTACCCAATACGAACCGTTGAAGATCCTGCGAGAGAGAAATTAAGGAGGTCAGAGGTATGGCTATGCTGGCGTTACAGAATGTTTCCTATAGGTACGAAGGAAGCACCAAAACCATATTTAACGATGTAAATTTGCAATTTGAAGCTGGAAAGATATATACCATTGTTGGTAAGTCCGGTGCCGGAAAATCTACCCTGCTCTATCTGCTGTCGGGGCTTGATGTAGCCACCGGCGGACGAATTGAGTACGAAGGTGAAAACCTTGCCGCCATCAATCGCAATCACTTCCGAGCGCAAAAAGCAGGTATAATCTTTCAAAGCCTTAACTTGCTGACCAACGCTACAGCCCTGGATAATATCATTTTATCCATGAACATCAGTGGTGTGACCGGAGTGGACAAGAAGGTTCGCGCGCTTGAACTCTTGCAGAAGGTGGGTATCTCGCCAGAAAAGGCCAGCCGGAAAGTTCTCAAGCTATCAGGGGGTGAGCAGCAGCGGGTCGGTATCGCCCGGGCATTAGCCCACGACCCTGTTCTGATCTTAGCGGATGAGCCTACCGGGAACTTGGACAAGGAGAACGAAGCCCGGGTCTTAAAAATTTTCGCCACCCTCGCCCATGACGAGGGCAAGTGCGTTATTATCGTTACTCATGCCAAAAAGGTTACGGCTGTGGCAGATGAAATATGGAGCTTGGAGAAAGGAGTGTTCCGTCAACTCCCGGTTGGTAAATAAAAGGTAGGAGGTAGACGCCATGTACGTTATTGAACATGCTTTGCTCAACTTAGGAAAAAACAAAGGTCGCAACAGTTTGTTAGCCATAATCATTTTAGCCATCATTACCACCACCGTCGTGGCTCTGGCGATATACAACACTGCCCAAACCGTTATGGAGGAAACAAGGAGAGCGCTCCAGTGTGCGGTACGGGTAGCGCCCCAGAGATCATCCCCGGGAACAGGGGTTGCGGTCACTGCGGGAGGTGGTCAGCAGGAAGCGGCAGTAACCCTGGAACAGTATCTTGCCTTCGCCTCCTCCCAACACCTTGACGGAGCAGACGTTAAGGAAGGCGGTCGCAACGCCGATGAGGTGGATGCCGTATACTTCCTAAAACGACCTGAACTGCTGGCGGTTTTTGAAGCTGAGCTCAGGGACAAAGGGTTGCCCGACAACTACTCTGTAAAAACAGATGAGTCTACCTTTGCCAGCGTGGCAGGTCCGGTGGAGAGCTTACAAAAGCTGTCGCTGACCTTTTTACTTATCGTGTTGGTTTTGGGGGCAGTCATCATGGTTCTCCTCTCCTTCATTGTCATCCGGGAGCGGAAATATGAAATTGGTGTCTTACGAGCTATGGGGATGAAAAAGGAGAAAATAGCCCTGGGATTATGGACGGAAACTATAATCATAACCTGCCTTTGCTTCGTTCTAGGCATGGGTGCCGGCTCAATATTATCACAACCGGTTTCCGATGCCATTCTAGCTGGGCAGGCAGAAACTTCCGCCCCAGGCTCATCTTCTTTGGCGGACAGGCTTAACGAGGCGCAAGGGGTGGTTCCTCCAACAACCAAGATAGACATTGCCATCGACCCTGTTACCGCGCTGGAGATATTTGCCGTGTCTATCCTTTTAGCTTCCATAGCCGGTATCATAGCGGTGAGCAGGATCACCAAAAGTGAACCCATCAAGATATTGATGGAACGTAATTAGGAGGGCAGCGATGACCAAATGCTTAGAATTACGAAATGTAACCTACCGCTATGAAGGCAGTAGGGAAACCGTTTTACAAAAGGTCAATGCCGAATTTGAACACGCCAAGGTCTACACCATCATTGGGGAATCCGGTGCGGGAAAATCTACGCTGCTGTCTCTGCTCTCCGGTCTTGACACCTGCCAAGAGGGAGATATTTACTACAACGGGACAAACCTGCGCTCTATCGACCGCGACATCTACCGTTCGCAAAGGGTAGGGGTCATTTTCCAAAGCTACAACCTATTGCTCAATTCGACAGCGTTATACAATATAACCCTCTCCATGAGCATCAGCGAAAGTAAAATAAAGGGGCGGCAAGCTAAAAAGCAAGCCGCCTACGCCTTGTTGGCCAAAATGGGGCTGGACCGTGAGACCTCTCACCGTAAAATTCTGGAACTCTCAGGAGGCGAACAGCAGCGCGTCGGAATTGCCCGCGCCCTTGCTCATAATCCCGATGTGATTATTGCGGACGAGCCTACCGGCAACCTGGACGCCGAAACTGAGCAGGCAGTTCTAGCGATATTCACCCGGCTGGCTCATGAGGAGGGAAAATGTGTCATCATTGTCACCCATTCCGAAAGTGTGACTGCTATCGCCGATGAGGTGCTCAGCATCCAAGAGGGGCAGTTGTCAAAGTTGAGGAGAGGTTAAAAGTCGTGTTTAAAATGGTAGCTGATCGAACCCGATACCTTGCCCAGCAGCAAATTGAGATGATAACTTACTTTGATATCCGCTTTGGCGTGTAAGCCTCCATCCGAAGGGTCATCAATTTTTCCCCGGGATAATACTCCCTTGGCATCGGCATAGAAACCGATGATGTTCCACTCCGCATCAAAGGCGCGAATACCACCCGTAATACCACCTTTAAGCCACAAAACCAACTCCAGATAATCCGTGCCCGAGCGGAAAATATACTTGCCTTCCGCTCCGAACTTAAGATAACCTCTGGCGTAAACAATGGCGACATCAATATTTATGTCAGTCCCTGCTTCAACTTTGATGGCAACGAAATCATCCCCATCAGCAATCCTGAAGCAGAAGCCCACACCCAGTTCCGCTACCCCCAGGATTTTCCCCAGCTTAAGGGTGTCCGGATAACCAACATATAAACCGAATAGGGTTGGTCTTAAACCCACTTCTAAGCCGATGCTGCCACTGACGTCAAAGATAAGAAAGGGAATTTTATTAATCGTCGCCGATAAAGCGAAATAGCGCTCCGGATGGCTGTAGCAGAGAGAAGCCTTGGCCACCAGGCGGAAGCTCTTGAGGTTCGACTTAACCCACAGTTCGCCATTGGCAGAGATAATCGGACCGGAAGTAATATAGAGAAAGGTATCCCTAAGCTCCACCGCTTCCCCAATGATAAGGTCACCGATGATGCCGATACCGGTGGTGCCGCCATCTCCCCTGTGAACCGGTATGGTCTTTAAATACTCTTTAAGTCCGCTAGGACCATCCATGGTTCGGGGGAAGGAATTAGCCGTCTTGATATCTTTGGGGGGTTCCATGTTATGGATAAACAACCCGGCGAAGTTGCGCACCTTCAGGATGATTAAGTCGATCGCTTCCGCGCCGGTGGAGGCTACGGCAATAGCGTAATAACAACGTTGGTTACGCATATCGTAGCCGCAACGGATAGCGGTATCCACTCCCACCCCCTGCAGGGCATCCAACATGCCAAAGGTAAGAGTTGCAGCATCGAACTCGATAAGCCCTGAACCCAGCATACCCAAATCGATATACTTGGATAGCTCCTCGGTGAGCATTTTTTTATATTTTTCCACTTCCTGGCGCACAGATGCGGCAAGCCCATCCAAGGCATCAATTCCCTGCTGTTTGTAGCTTTCCAGTTGCTGTTTGGCCAGATTCCTATAGCTGTTAATTTGATCCTGAGCCATATTGCTCACGCTGTTGATCTGGCTTTCCACAGCGTTCTGATAAGCGGCAATTTGTGACTCCAGCGCCTTGCGGTAAGCGGTAACCTGCTCCTTCGCTGTACCTACCGCCTCGTTAAAGTAGGTTGCCAAGTTCGGTATGCTGGGCAAAGTCGGCAGAGGGGGGAGGTTACTGGCAGAAACCAACTGCAGGCGAGGTTCAAGGTAGCTTTGACCATCTCGCAATTGGGCGGCGGCACTACCGGATGCGGTAAGCATAGGCTTAAGCGTACCCACTACTTCCACGCTGTCATCAAAATGCGCTTTAAGCACCGAGGTGGATTCCTCATAAACCACCTTGGCCTGAGGCGCAGCCACACCGATAACATAGGCATATCGGCGGTAGTATTGCATGATAATT
>WREE01000021.1 GCA_009779515.1 Symbiobacteriaceae bacterium | reverse complement strand
CGGGATTACACCATATTTTCCCTTATGGCAAGAGGAGCGTAAAAAACTGGTTTACGAATTCGTAGATACTGGCTTTGCGGCTATCATCACCATAGTGGACACCAGCCGTATGCCCAAATATTTTCTCGGGGAAGTCCTAAGTAATAAAGTGGCAGACGCCATTGAACAAAGCGGAGCTGATATATGCGGGGAAAACGGGGAGTACCACACTTTGGTCTTCGACGGACCGATTTTTAACAAAAGAATTGACTTTACTATAAAAGAAAAATTTGAGCGAGACAAATACTATATCTTGGATATAGAATGACCACCTTGACGCAAAAAGCAGGTTAGCACCAAGCTAACCTGCTTTTTTTACAGGTCGATGAAAATAGGGTTTGATTTAGCCACGGGGGGTTGTCACGGCAGAATGAGGCTGAAGACAAAGTCTTCACCCTCTCGCCTTCAGAGTGCGCTCTTCGGCGAATTAGGTTATGTTCTTGCAATTAGGTTGCTTTTTGACGCGCCGGTCGCTAAAGTTAAACCTGGATGCCCTTCCCTTTGTCTGCCGTTATTGTTCGGTAGAATCGGTGAGATAGCCTTCGGCAACGGCGCGGTTACGGGAGTAGGTAAATACAGGTTTCTCGGAAAAACCAGGAGCGTACTGAACCGCATCGGCAGTCAGCACTATTTTCACCGCGTTAAAATAGGCAAGCACTTCGCGGTATTCGTCAGAATCATACCCCTGACAGGCTTCATCAGCGATAATAAGGTCATAAGCGGTGACCGGGGGTGTTGCTTCGCCGCTGCTTAAGAAAACGCTTTCGTAAACCTCTTGCACTGTGGAGATATAGATTTTTTTATCCCCGCCCCTTGGCGTATCGCCAAGTATCTCTACATCGTAGATTTGCTCCAGGGACAAATAGTTTTCTATATGCACATCCTTAAAGACGCTAGGTGTCTCTCCACCGGTGGCAGAGTCAACCAGTAAGAGAATCCTCTTGAAACGTTTGGATTTGAGAAAACGATGTATCATCCCCGGCACGAGGCGAGTTTTTCCCGTGCCAGCTGCCATCTCCAGTAAGGCGCTGTTACTGCCTCCGATAACTGCAGCCTCAGCTTTTTCTATGGCTTCTATCTGATAGGGGCGCAAGCTCAACCCATCTTTATCCCGTAACAGATCATAAGAATAGTCACTGAGCTCCTGGTTGGCAGCGGCGACATCAAAGGTTAGCATCTCCTGCAAGTCTTGCGGTCCGATCCAACCCTGCAAAACTTTCGGACTATCAGCTTCGCTACGGGCGTCGCGGAACCACACACCGGATCTCGACTCGGCTTGTTCCAGGTAAGCTCTGCCGTTGGTGGCAAACAGGAAGGGGACTTTATACTCCCCCCAAGTGCCCGTCACATGTTCTATATGTTCTTCTTTAACTCCCATGCTGTACTCCCGGCACTGGTTATTAATGAAGAACAACATATCATTCCGGTAGGCATTGGCTTCGACCACGCCAACAAGCTCCAAGCCCGCAAACAGCGCGTAATCCATATACCCCCACTTGCAAACGGTCAAGTCGGTAGGCCATTCGGCAATCGCCAGGTTGCGGCCTTTTTCCGGGCGCGTCCCTCGGGCATAACGTAGGTTGAAGGTGTCCGCCTCCCAGCCCACTTTCCGCAGCTGTTCATCAATAATGTAGCGGACTTCTCTTTCGGATAACCGCAGATTACGGGTGGCTTTTTCCGCGCGCCGTCTGTGTTCGGCAGGGTGAACATGGGTATGTGGACGTTGGGATGTTGCCAGCAACTGCACCTTTTCCAATTCGGCGACTAACTTTTCATAGTCATCAAGCAATTTGTGGTAATCGATATGAATACGGATATCCTCTGGCATGACAAAGGGGATCGGCTCGTATAGCTCATCGCCGTACACCTGCATAAACCAAACCGTCAGAGTATGGGTCTGTGCAAGGAGCGCTTGGCATTCCTCGAAGGAATCATACCCGGCATGAACCGCTTCGTTGCGAGATATTCTTATCCTGTAGAAGATATCGCTGATCTCTTTGGAAATCAGCTTTTCCTTCAGCAAAATTTTTAGCTTGTTGGCTTGGGTGTTGTCGTTGCCGGAAGGCGGTTTGAGGTCGTTCAGCTCGAACATGATATTGACCATGTTCTCCGCCAGGTACCCCATTTTATACAGGCAGGCATTCGGATCGGCGTACAGGTAACTCTCAGCCAGACCACCTAATTTTTCCAGCACGGGGAAATCATCTGCCAAAAATACAAAGTTGCTTAGCACCATACCATCCTCCTATGGCGTATATTTAAACAGGTCAGGACGCTTGCTTATTGCTATTCCTTCAGTATTCTGGCGAGATACTGGTTGCTGAAATCAACCTTGAGTTCTATCCACAGAGGCAAATGATCTGACATCTCGAAGGTACGCCAGTTGCTCATATAGTAATTCTCTATCTGTTTTTCGGTTTTGCCAGTTAGGTATTTATCTAGGAAGTACTCCCGGTATACCGACAGATCATCTGCCGTATACACCGATTCGGTAAAATCGAAAGCACCGGCGCGTTGCTGTCCTTCGGAAAAAACGGTCATGTCTTGGTCAAGTTTTAGTTTAAAGGCAATTTGGTCGTAATACTTGGTCTTACCCAAGTCTGAGGGGTGCTCGCGGATGGCGTTGGGAATGTAGAATCCATTTTTCTCCAAAGCCTTCATCGTGGCGTCACTGTGCTTGAAAATGTTGAAGTCCCCCAGTAGTATGTAACTTTCATCCTCTTTTTTCGCCCTTGCTTTCAGGAAAGCAGCGATGGTATCGATCTCTTGCACGCGGCGCTCGTTTTCCGCCGCCGAAGACCCGTAATAGACGTGGACTGTCGTCAGTATGAAGCGGAACCATCCCGCTTGCAGAGCGATACAAAACGGCGTTCGGGCGAATTGCCATTTCTTATCCACGAGCTTACTGTCGGGTAAAACGATCTTCCCCGCCATTTTGCGGAAAAATACCTTGCAGCGGTCGTAGATGAACGCCATGCGCTCTCCCCCACCTGCCACCCCTTCCGTGCTGTCGGTCACGATATAGTCCCAGTTGGGGCCTAGTAGTGAAACGAGCTTTTTTAATCCAGCTAGGTTGTTCGCCACTTCCTGAACGGCGACTAGATCAAACCGGCTGATAATCTCCGCGATGTAGTGGAGGCTCTCATCCCGCCGGTTGTCGCCAAAAGACCGGATATTCCAGGTGGCGAGGAGGAGGGTATCGGTGGCAGTCTTCCCGGGGATTTGCCGATCAAGCTGAGACCGCAGTAACAAAAGTCTGTCCACAACCCGTTTCTTTTCCAAGGGATCTTCTATCCCTTTGATCGAAGGATATGACGGCATGGTAACTTCCCCCTTATGTTGAAATTTGTCTATTCCGTGGCCTGTGTTTACCGAAACGGGACAAGGATTTTTCGTGCTCGAGCTGTTCGCGGCGGATCTCCTTATAGGTTTCCCAGGCAAAATCTTCGATGAAGTCATAAGCCGCTTTCATACCCTTTTTAAACAGGGTGAGTTTTTCTTTATCCGACATATAGAAGTTGAGCCAGTTGTGCCCCGTGGTAGGTATATAGGCGATAAGCCGCTGATAATCGGGGTTTTGGTAGATGAACTCAAAATCGCTGTAGTGCCGTAAGGCGTTGAACAGGTTGCCTGCGTAACTGCCGAGGGACGATATTTCATTGACCACTCGGGAATACGACCCCAACCTGGCGCCGAAGGTGGGAGCGTTGGGTACCCGCGGCTGATGGAACAGGGAAATAGGAAAGTTGGAAAGCAAGCCGCCATCCGAGAAAGTGACCTTGTCAGGTATCCTTCCCGAGAAAGCGCATAGTTCCTGCCATTTTTTCGCCGCATCGCTGATTTGGGCTACGCCATGTACTTCCATTGGTTGAAAAAACCCGGGGATGGACATGGATGCTCGGGCGAAATAGGCTGGGTTGATCGTATCCACATCCTCCCAGTAGAGGGGTGCCATTTCGGGAAAGATAATTTTCGAGCTGGTGGTCAGGTCGGCCGTCACTAATTTTAACGAAGCATTCGGTTTGGCAAATTTATCGCCATATACACGATGGGTCATACCTTCGGGCATGTACCCGATCACTTGGCGAGCATCGTTCATCGTATGAACTCCGGCCTTCCCAAGACAAGCCATAAGCCAGGCGAGAAATTTGTCCCCGGGGTTCAACCCTAATTTTTTGATGACGGAGCCGCTGGAGAGAGCCGAAAGCAGTACGATCCGCAGTTTCTTTTGACCTGCACTCTCGCTGCCCAGCAGTCTGCTCAGAGCGCTAGCAAAGAGATCTCCGTCAATAAAAGACTTCATATCCATTTCGGACAGGATCTCCCCCAGGGCAGCACCTTTTTCCTCCGTTCTCTTGCCCAGGCAAGAGAGGAGCAGGGCTACGATTGCCCCCACTGAACTCCCCCCGACACCAAGAAAGCGAATGTTTGCCTGTTCGAGAGCATAGATATACCCCACCAGGGCAATACCCAGGGTACCGCCACCCTCCATAACGAGATCGACAAATTGCAGAGTCTGCCCATCTTGTTCCAAGATGAGATCGGACACCACAAAATTTTTGTCTGCGCCTTTCTGTTTGAGTTTTTTACTGAGTGCCTTAACATCAGGATCGTTCAGTAGGATCATATTTCACCCCTTCTCTGATACTCCCATGGCTCAAGCCAGGGGTTTTACACTACATTTGATAATATTGCTTCTATCTAGCGATGGTATCACTATCTTGGATTATGCTTCTGCGATTATGAGGCATTTTCCTTTTCATTTTGTATAAAAGAAAACCCCTCCTCCACAGGCAGGAGAAGGGTGCACTGCAATCACTATCGAAGATATTGGCGAGGAGCGAAGCCCCACCAGAGAGTAGAAGCCCATGAACTGCGTTCACCCCTGGCATGATAGAAACGGGTTTCTACGCCGCATCAACGGGCAGATTGCCATCTGCCCCTACGAAAATCCATCGCCAATATGGTGCAGTAACTAATAAATCACGGTTACACGACGATTGGGTTGTTTCTATGTCGCAGCAGTCATTTTGTAGGGGACGATGGTAATCGTCCCGCTGAAATGTGTGTACACGATTGATTGTACAAATCGTAGGGGACGATGGTAATCGTCCCGCTGAAATGTGTGTACACTTACAGGACCCGGAGTCCCCGCGCACTAGTGCGTGAGGTGGGAGTCTGGGGTTTGGGGGCGGGTTGCCCCCATCTATCAGAGTTGCATGCTGGGTGGAAGGTGTCGCTCATTCCCTGGAGGTCTTAGATCACACGTTAATTGGGAGGAGGTGATACCGCATAGCACGTTAAACATTTATTACAAGAGCAAAGAAAGCATTTGATGGCAATAATCCATCTCCCTCCCACGAAACGAACCAATCCGAACCCGTCGCCCCTTGGACTGAGTTCGGATTTATCATAAATTGGCGGAGAAGGCGGGATTCGAACCCGCGATAGCTGTTTTGCAACTATAACCGCTTAGCAGGCGGCCCCCTTCGGCCACTCGGGCACCTCTCCATATCTTGAGGCTGAAGACAAAGTCTTCAGCCTCTCGCCTTAAGAGTGCGCTCTTCGGCGATTTAAGGTCTGTTCAAAGAATTAAGTTTGCTTTTTGACGCGCATGTCGCCAAAAAGCGGTTACTTTTGTCCCTTTAAGGTAAGTTAGACGGGAAACAAAGAACATGAAAACGGTTTTTTCGGTCTAATATCTTGTGTGGCAGTTCGCTAAGGGATTGTAGCAGAAACTGCCCCACAATGCAAGCAATATTTTCATTTTTGATCTCCGCGAATAGCTTCTCGGACGCGGTCGAAGATACCTTTACCTGAGGAGTTGGTACCTTCTAACGCTTCATCTCCCATAGCTTTGGCAAAAGCCAAAAGAGCTTCCTTTTGACTTTCGTTAAGCCGTTTGGGGGTGGCAACTCGCACGGTTATGCGGAGATCTCCCCTGCCATAGCCACCACTACCTGGGAAGCCTCGATCCCGTTGCCGCAAAACCGATCCGCTTTCGGTACCCTCTGGAACTTTGACATTGATGGTGCCATCCAAAGTTTTTAGGGGAACCTCGTCTCCTAATACCGCTTGGGTGAAACTGATGGGCAGCTCCACCAATAGGTCGTTGCCGGAGCGGCGGAACTGGCTGTGGGGTTGGACTCTGAGCTGGATGTAAAGGTCACCGGCAGGTCCCCCCCGATCACCGGGATCACCTTCTCCAGGCATTCTTAAGCGAACGCCATCTTCCACGCCGGCGGGAATAGGTATGGTAACCTTGTGGTTTTTACGCACCCTGCCACGCCCGTTACAGTCGCGACAAGGGGTTTTGATAACCTGACCTCTCCCCCCGCAGGCATCACAAGACATTTGGGTAGCCATACTACCCAGGAAGGTTTGGCGCACGGTACGAACTACCCCACTGCCGTTACAAACCGGGCAAAGCTCCGGCTTAGTCCCGGGGGCGGCTCCCGTACCCGTGCAAGTAGCGCAGATGTCGTTTTTGGTCAGCTCTACCTCATGCTTAACCCCCTTAAAGGAGTCTTCGAAAGAGATAGTGACATTAACCAGATGATCGGCGCCCCTGGCCGGCATAGTATGGCGCTGAGCCGATGATGTCCGCATACCGCCGGCAAACCCTTCGAAGATATCGTCAAAGGGGATACCAAAACCTCCGAAGCCACCGGAGCGCGTGTCGAAGCCGCCTCCGGCACGAGAGTTACTGCTAGCAGCTGAGGTTTGATTCTCAAAGGCAGCCATGCCATAACGGTCGTACATGGCTTTCTTCTTGGGATCAGTCAAGACATCGTAAGCTTCCTTAACCTCCATGAACTTTTCGTCCGCCTTGGGATCATCCGGGTTAGCATCGGGGTGCAGCTCGCGCACCAAGCTACGATAAGCGCGCTTTAAGCCCGCCTCGTCAGTCCCCTTAGGTACTCCCAGGACATCGTAAAAGTCCTTCTTAGCCATGTGGATTACACCTCATTTATCATATCCCCCACCTACGCTTCCCTTAGAGGTGGGGGTCTTGCCGCAGGCAATAGGGAGTTAAGCCTCTCGCCTCTAGGTGGAATAACTTCAACTGGAGGACAATCTCCCTCTGCAACAGGCTGTTTTACGACTTCGGCTCCTCGGGCTCTTTATCCGGCTCCAGGTCGATGACGGTACCCTCGTCGGGAGAGGCGGCGGCTTGAGCCTGCTGCTCAGCGGCTGCCTGAGCCTCGTAAATACGGCTGGTGAGCTTGTAGAGATGCTCGGTTAAAGCATCGGAAGTTTGATTAATGGCCTCCTGGTCTTCCCCTGCCAAAGCGCTACGGACTTCCTCGATAGCTGCTTCAATCTCTGCTTTCTCCTCGGGGCTGACTTTATCCTCTAATTCCTTAAGGGTCTTTTCGGTTTGGTATATTTGATGCTCCGCCTTGTTCCTGGTTTCTACCTCTTGGCGGCGGATTTTATCTTCGGCAGCATAGGCTTCAGCCTCTTTTACTTTCCGCTCAATCTCCTCTTTGCTTAAGTTAGAAGACGATTTTAGGGTGACATTTTGGGCCTTGCCGGTACCCAAATCTTTCGCGGTGACATTGACAATGCCGTTGGCATCGATATCAAAAGAGACTTCGATGCGAGGCATACCTCTGGGCGCCGGTGGGATACCATCTAAGTTGAAGCGGCCTAGGGTAACATTACCTGCTGCCATCTCCCGCTCCCCTTGCAGAACATGAATTTCCACACTGGTTTGTCCATCGGCGGCAGTGGAGTAAATTTCCTTAGCCAAGGTGGGGATAGCGGTGTTACGGTTAATCATTCTGGTAAAGACCCCACCCAAGGTTTCCACCCCTAAGGAGAGGGGGGTGACATCCACCAAGACTACCCCTTTAACATCGCCTCCCAGGACACCCGCCTGGATAGCAGCACCGGCGGCAACAACTTCGTCGGGATTAACCCCCTTGAAAGGCTCTTTGCCCATGAAGCTATGCAAGGCCTCCTGCACTGCCGGAATACGGGTGGAGCCTCCCACTAAGATAACCTTCGAAATTTGCGCGGCGGTAAAGCCGGAATCTCGCAGGGCTTGGCGGGTCGGTCCCATGGTTTTATCCACCAGAACCGAAGTTAGCTCGTTGAACTTAGCTCGGGTGAGAGTTAAATCTAAGTGACGGGCACCGCTGGCATCTGAGGTGATAAAGGGAAGATTGATCGTGGTAGTTACCAGGGTAGAAAGCTCGATCTTGGCTTTCTCCGCTGCCTCTTTAAGGCGTTGCAGCGCTACCCGGTCGCGACTGAGGTCGATACCATCGGACTGCTTAAACTCAGCCACAATCCAGTCTACTACTTTTTGGTCGAAGTCGTCGCCACCCAGTTTATTATCGCCATTGGTGGCTTTAACTTCGTAGACGCCGTCCCCCATTTCCAGAATAGAGACATCGAAGGTGCCTCCCCCTAAGTCGAAGACCATCACGATTTGATCGTGCTCGCTGTCCAGCCCGTAAGCCAGTGCTGCTGCCGTAGGCTCGTTGACGATACGCAAGACTTCCAGACCGGCAATGGCGCCTGCATCTTTGGTGGCTTGGCGCTGGGCGTCTTGAAAATAAGCCGGAACGGTAATAACTGCCTGGGTTACCGTCTCCCCCAAGTAGGCCTCCGCATCTTCCTTGAGTTTACGTAAAATCATGGCTGAGATATCCTGAGGGGTATAGCTCTTACCGTCGATGGTGACATTGTAGTTGCTTCCCATATGACGCTTAATGGATCTGATAGTGCGGTCAGGGTTGCTCACTGCTTGTCTTTTAGCCACATTGCCTACCAGGAGTTCGCTCCCTTTGAAACCTACCACCGAGGGGAGCAACCTACTTCCTTCCCGTCCGGTGATAATGGTGGGTTGACCACCCTCCATAACGGCAACCACCGAGTTAGTGGTGCCTAAGTCGATACCGATAACTTTTCCCATATTCATTACCTCCTATTATATAAACTGTATTTTAATTTGCTACTTTTACCAGAGCAGGTCGCAGCAGCCGCCCCCTTAAAATGTAACCTTTCTGCAGTACTTCCACCACAGTTTGGGAAGCAACCCCTTCTTCCGCAGCCACAGAAAGCACCGCTTCATGAAAGTTAGGGTCAAAAGGTTCCCCGGCGGGATCTACTACCTCTAACCCTTCCCGGATAAGCACCTCCAACTGCTGGCGGTAGATCATCTCCACGCCGTCTCTAAAAGATTGAGGGTCGTTGGCAGAGGCTGCTAACGCTCTTTCGTAATTATCTAAAACCGGTAATAGCCGCTGGATAAGCTCCAGGCTGGCGTACTGGATAAACTCTTCACGTTCGCGGGTTACGCGGCGGCGGTAGTTTTCAAAATCGGCTTGCCAGCGCTTCACCTGCAGCTCGGCCTCGGCACGAGCCTCAGCCTCCTCTTGCAGGCGCAGGTATTCCTCCTGAGGAATAACCACCACTCCTAGCTCCGACGACGACAGCAAAGAAGTAGCGAAATCGTCCCTCGCGAAACTACTTGCCTCTGGTTCCTGATAAAGCTCTTGCTTTGGTTTTTCAGAGGGGTGGTACTTACGCCCTCTTAACGGTTTTCGTGGCATATTATCTCTCCTTGTGCTAGTCTAACCGCTCCATGGTTTCATTGAGTAAAACAGACATTTCCAGGACAATGGCTAAAACCCGAGCATAATCCATGCGGGTGGGACCCAAGATCCCCAGGTAACCCAACAAGCGCCCATGTTGCTGATAAGGAGCAGAGACCAGGGAAAGGTTCCCCACTTCGGTCAGGGAATTTTCCGCACCTATCCGCACCAGCAGCTCTCTAGCCTCTTCTTCCCCCGGGGAGAGCAGCTGTTGCAAATGCTGATCTGTCTCGATAAAGGAGAGTAAGGAACGCATCCGCTCCAAATCCTGGAACTCCGGTAAAGTCATTATTTGCGTGGTACTGCCGAGAAAGAGCCTACCGGGGGCTGCTTCCCGGAGCATCTTGAGTAAAGTGTCGAAAAAAAGGTCGTAATCGTGTCTTCGTCCCGCCAGCTCCCGCCGCAGTTCACGCATCCCTTCGGTAGCCAGCTGCTGCAAGGTGCGTCCCTGTAGGGTAGAACTGAGATATTCAGAGACTTCGTTGAGCCAACGCTGGTTAGCTCCTTGGGGGATGGGGATAATCCGGTTGGCTACATGCCCGTGATCGCTGACCAGAACCGCTACTGCCTGCCCCGCACCCATCTCCACTAGCTGGAGGCGATAGAAGGAGCTTTGTTGGGAGCCTGGCGCTGAGATTAAGGCGATATAGCTGGTAAGAGAGGAGAGCATCTGACTGGTCTCCTGAACTATCGCTTCCACCGCTTTGACCCCGGTGGTGTAGCGCTGCCTTAAGGTAGCGATTTCCAGCTTAGCCTGGCTACGGGCTTGCTCCCAGTGGTCGTCATCCAGAGCTTCCTGGTCGTTGAGTAAGTAATTGACATAAAAACGGTACCCTTTATCGGAAGGTATACGCCCTGCTGAGGTATGAGGCTGTTCTAAAAAGCCCATCTCTTCCAGGTCGGCCATTTCGTTACGAATAGTGGCGGCACTAAGCTGAGAGAGATAGCGGCGGGCGATAGTCCTGGAGCCTACCGGTTCAGCGCCATGAATATAGTCCTGAACAATAGCCAGGAGGATACGCCCTTTGCGTGCATTCACCAAGACCACCTCTCTTCTTTGGTTTTGTTAGCACTCTCAATGCTTGAGTGCTAACAAGTGAAAGATACACCTTACAAACTCGTTTGTCAACCCCTGTTCACAAAAAAGTCAGGAATGGTCAAAAAAGGGGCAGCGGTGGCAACTGGGTAAACTCTTCTGGTTTTGGTATAACGGAGTAGAAGCCCATGAACTGCGTTCACCAAGAGAATGATAGAAACGGGCTTCTACTCCGCCACAGGAACTGTGGCGCAGGAGCGAAGCTCCTGTAAGCGCAGGCGGGCTTTGCCTGCCGTAGCCCGGGGTCCCCGCGCACGGGTGCGTGGGGTGGGAGTCTGGGGTTTGGGGGCGGGTAGCCCCCATCTATCAGAACCCCTGTCTCCTAAAACTAGCAGTTGACAAAGGCTCTGCCGATACGATTGTTAAAAATAACCCCCTGGGAGGTAAGTTTCAGCCGCTGCCCCTCTTGTTGCAGTAACCCTTGCCCCCTAAGCTCCTGAACTACCCCGGGAAAATCTTCCTCTAGGGTGCTGCCAAAGTGGCTTTGGTAATCTTCTAAAGAGAGCCCTTCCAGTAAGCGAAAAGCCAGCATCAAGCTTTCTTGTTGGGCTAAACGTGGAGATATTTCCTCCCTCTCGGCCAGAGCCAGAGTTGAGGCTTGCCGCCAATGCTCGGTATATAAGACCGGGTCACCTATATTCCCCCAGCGCACCAGGATGGTATCCTCTCCCGAGGTCAGGGAGCTGGTCTTCTCCTGCTCCGAGCTTAGTCCTGGATAGCTTAGGGGAGACCTATCCAGAGGGGCATTATTAAGGCACGGCTGGGGACGGTATAGACCTTGAAAAGAGATAAGATCCAGGCAAGAAAAGGCGCCTGCACCTAGTCCTAAATAGGGGTTATAAGTCCAATAGGTAAGATTGTGCAAGCACTCTTTGCCGGGTAAGGCGTAGTTCGATATTTCGTAGTGCCTGTATCCCGCCTGAGAGAGCAGCTCTTCCCCTAGATAATACATGAGCAGTTCTTCATCCTCGGTAGGTAGCACCAGCTCCCCTGCCTCAACCGCCGCTGCCAGAGGTGTGCCTGCTTCCAGTTGCAAGCCATAGAGAGAAAGATGCTGCACCCCTAAAGAAAGAGCCTCCTCCAGGGTAGTGCGCCAGCTAGCCACACTTTGCCCGGGGAGACCATAGATTAAGTCCAGGTTGAGATTCGCCATACCATTTTTTTGCGCTAAAGCCACCGCGTTCCCGGCTTCGGCGGCAGAATGGCTGCGCCCGATTATTTTAAGCAAGGAATCGTCGAAGCTCTGGACACCTAAAGAAAGCCGGTTGACCCCTAGACGCCTTAAGGTTTGGATTTTCTCGGCAGTTAGCGTACCCGGGTTGGCCTCCACCGTCCACTCCACCTGTGGTTGGATGGTAAAATGCCGGGTAAGCGCCTCCCCCAAATACTTCAGCTCTGCCGTGCTATATAAGGTAGGGGTACCCCCTCCCCAAAAGACAGAGCTGCATGGCGTTAGAGCTACAGGTTGGACCCAAGCCATCTCCCGGGTTAGCGCCGTAAGATATTGGCGACGTACAGCCGTAGGAGCTACCTGGGAGTTAAAGTCGCAATAGAAGCATTTACTGGCACAAAAGGGAAAGTGAAGATAGAGTCCCCAGGTAAGTGCCGGATAGTTGCTGTTACGCATCTAAAGCTACTTCCCAATTTCTAAAACAGCCATGAAGGCTTCCTGGGGAAGCTCCACATTTCCTACCTGTTTCATCCGCTTTTTTCCTTCCTTCTGCCGTTCTAAGAGCTTTCGCTTGCGGCTGACGTCGCCACCGTAGCATTTGGCGAGTACCTCTTTGCGGTAGGCGGAGATAGTCTCCCGGGCAATTATTTTAGCTCCAATGGCAGCTTGGATGGGGATTTCAAACTGCTGGCGGGGAATAACTTTGCGCAGCTTTTCGCAGATAGCTCGACCTCGGCTTTGGGCTTTGTCGGTGTGGACAATTAAGGTTAGAGCATCTACCGCTTCTCCTGAGAGGAGGATATCCACCTTCACCAGGTCGGATTCCCGGTAGCCGATAACTTCATAATCCAGGGAGGCATAACCTTTAGTGCGAGATTTAAGCTGGTCGAAAAAGTCATAGACAATCTCCGCTAAAGGCATGATATAGATTAACATGGCGCGGTGAGGGTCTAGGTAGTCTAAATGGTCATAGGTACCACGGCGCTCCTGCACCAGTTCCATCACCGTGCCGATATAAGTATCCGGGGTAATAATAGTCGCTTTCACATATGGCTCCGCCATCGAAACGACTTCCGTTGCTTTGGGGACCTGAGCAGGGTTATCTAGGTCGATCACCCGTCCATCGGTAGTAGTCACCCGGTAGATAACGTTAGGAGCAGTGGTAATAATATCCATATCGAAATGGCGCTCCAACCGCTCCTGGACAATTTCCATATGCAGCAAGCCTAAAAAGCCACAGCGGTAACCGAAGCCTAAGGCAGCCGAGGTCTCGGCTTCGTAATTAAGAGCTGCATCGTTGAGATGCAGCTTTTCCAAAGCATCCCCCAGTTTGCCATAATCGTTGGTCTCGGAAGGGTAAATACCACAAAAGACCATGGAAACTGCCTGGCGGTACCCTGGTAAAGGTTCCCGAGCAGAGCGCGACGCATCGGTGATGGTATCCCCCACCATAGCGTCTCGCACTGAACGGACTGTGCCGGTAACATAGCCCACTTCACCCGGTTTCAACTCGGTTAGAGGCTGCATCGCCGGACGGAAGGTGCCCACTTCTGTGACTTCATGGGCTTTGCCGGAAGCCATAAACATCATGCGCATCCGAGGCTTAAGGGTGCCTTGCATGACCCTGATGTAGGAGATAACTCCCCGGTAATTATCGTAGTGAGAATCAAAAATTAGAGCCTGGAGAGGAGCTGCTGGATCTCCCTGGGGAGGAGGGATGCGCTGCACCACTGCTTCCAAAATCTCCGGTATACCAGTCCCCTCTTTAGCCGAACACAGAATAACTTCTTCCGACGGGAGACCAATGGTTTCCTCTATTTCAGCCATAACCCTTTCCGGCTCAGCACTGGGAAGGTCAATTTTATTAATCACCGGGATAATGGCCAGGTCGTGTTCCAAAGCCAGGTAGACATTGGCTAAGGTTTGAGCTTCAATCCCCTGGGTGGCGTCCACCACCAGAATAGCCCCTTCGCAAGCCGCCAATGAACGGGAGACTTCGTAGGAAAAATCCACATGTCCCGGGGTATCAATAAGGTTGAGCTGATACAGCTCACCGTCTTGGGCGCGGTACTCTAAACGCACCGCTTGGAGCTTAATGGTAATACCCCGCTCCCGCTCTAAATCCATAGAGTCCAGCACCTGTTCATCCATCTCCCGCTTGGAGAGGGTACCGGTGTACTCAATCAGGCGGTCTGCCAGAGTAGATTTCCCATGGTCAATATGGGCAATGATACAAAAGTTACGTATATGGGGTTGCGGCATAGGCACCTCCTATGACAGATGTGACAGGTAAGGGTATTTGAGGTATATTTGACGACGTAGCTCCTCCAGGCGTTGGTACAAAACTGCCTGGCTCCCTGCTAAGGGTAGGCTCTCCGCCGCGCTCAGACCGCGCTCTTTAAGCTCTAGGGATTGGGTAGCCAAACTGCGTCGGGAAACGACAACCCGAAGAGGCATGCCTAACAGGTCGGCATCGTTTAGCTTAACTCCCGGGCGCAGATCACGGTCGTCGTAGAGAACTTCCAAACCTGCCTTAGTCCACTCTTGATATAGCTGTTCGGCACAAGCAATAACTTCTTCTTCCACCCCTAAAGTAGTAAGGTGAACCAGATAAGGGGCTACGGTCACCGGCCAGATAATGCCGTCTTTGTCGTTATAGGCTTCCAGCACTGTGGAAAGGATCCGCCCCACCCCAATGCCGTAGCAGCCCATAATCATCGGCTGCTGCTCGCCGTTCTCATTTTGCACTAGGGCGTTCATATTCACCGAATAACGCGTCCCCAGCTTGAAGATATTGCCCACCTCTATCCCTCGGGCATCCCTAAGGGGAGCACCGCACAAGGGGCAGGGATCTCCTGCGACTACTGCCACTATATCGTAAACTTCAGCACTGGTATAATCGCGACCAAAGTTGCTGTTCATGACATGGTAACCTTCCTTGTTAGCACCCGCTACCAAGTTAGGGGAACGGGTTACGGAAGGATCGACGATAAGGCGTTCACTTCGCCCCAGAGGTGACAAAAAGCCCTCGACAAACCCGCCAGCTTGAAGCTCCTCCGGAGTAGCCAGGCGGATAGCATCGTCACCCAGGATACGGCTAAGCTTAACTTCATTGACCATTAAATCGCCGCGGATAACCACCAAGACCAAATGACCCCGAGTTATATAAGCCAAAGTTTTGAGAAACTCTTTAGGAGTAACCCCTAAAAAGGCGGCTTGCCCGGGAATATCCAACCGCTCTGGAGTAGCTACTTCTTGCAAAGTTGCCGGCGGGGTGTTATCTTGGTTTACCGGCTGGCGTTCGGTAACTTCGTAGTTAGCAGCATAGCGACAGGAGTCGCAGAAGAAGAGTTTATCTTCACCTACCGGTGTTAGGTACATATATTCGTGAGACTCCTTGCCGCCAAACATACCGTTATCAGAAGAGACGGAAACCACATCGAGACCGGCGCGGTTGAAAACCCGGTAGTAGGCATCGGCCATCCGCTCGTAGTAAGTATCCATACACTCTTCGGTAAGATGACAGCTGTAACCATCCTTCATGTAGAACTCCCGGGTGCGGATGAGACCGGCACGGGGGCGCGGCTCGTCGCGAAACTTAGTTTGTATTTGGTAGAGCATAAAAGGTAGCTGTTTATAGCTGTAGACTTCGCTGCGCAGGTAGTCGGTAAGTGTCTCCTCGTGGGTCATAGCCAGCACCATATCCCGCCCCCAGCGGTCTTTCCAGCGAGCCAATTCGCTGCCCACCGCACTCCACCGCCCTGTCTCCTTCCAGAGATCCGCCGGTGCGGTAACTGGCATATTTATTTCCTGTCCGTCTACTCCGTCCATCTCTTCCCGGAGAATTTGCATAATTTTTTGGACTGAACGCCACCCCAGATGGCCATAAACATAGATGCCGCTGGCAACTCGGTGGGCAATACCTGCCCGAATAAGGAGGCGATGACCTTCCGTCTCAGCCTCCGCCGGGATTTCTCGCACCGTGCGACCGATCATTTTGGACAAACGCATTTTGGGAGCCTCCTATATACTGGGAGTAAAATAATGACGACAAATGTTGCTTATATCTAGGACTTTGCCAAGGCTAGTTGGTACAGTATAACCGATTTTTATAGCAGGTGCAACAGCGAAAAATCGCCGTAGAGCGCACTCTTAAGGCGAGAGGCTGAAGACTTTCTCTTTAACCTCTCGGTCTAGCTCCCCGTGGAGCGGTAACGGCGCAAGGCAAAGCGAAAAAACTGGTAGCAGGGTAGCAGAAAAACCAGAGCGATGACTGGCGCCAACATATCTACCACCCTCTGGCTTTGGTCAAGTAAATAGAGCAGAGGGTAGTATTGAACCAGGGCGAGAGGGACAATGTAAGTTAAAAACTTGAGCACCTCTTCCCCATAAATAGCGAAGGGATAGCGCCCAAACTCCCTACCGCCATCGGTAAGAATATTCATAAATTCCAACCCCTCCACAGTGAAAAAGGCGAAGGAGGCATAGACTAAAAAAAGACCAAAAAAAAGCAAGCAGCCACAGCTAACCATGAGAACTAAGGTTAAAATTTTCAGAGGACTCCAGACTACGCCACATCTAGGAAGAACATAGACAAAAACCAGTAGGGACTGCAGGAGGCGTCCCAGCCTGGTAAACTCGGTCTTTGCTGCCAGCACCAAAAAAATGGTATTCCGAGGGCGCACCAAAACCCGGTCAAACTCCCCATTGCCCAAGATACGCGGGAAGGTATCGAAACCTCGGGCAAAAAGCTCCGCTAAGGAAAAAGACATGGTCATGATAGCAAAGCAGAGGAGAATTTCGTTGAAGGTAAACCCTTCCACCACTTGAAAGCGGTCGAAGATAAACCAAACCCCTAACAAGGTGGTAAAGGATGTCAAAAAGTTACCTAAAGTCGTCAAAAAGAAGGCGGTTTTATACTGCATCTGGCTTTTTAAATGCATTAAGAAGAAACCGACATATAATTTCGCCATTCCCACCCTCCTCTTACCTTTGCGTGGTGAGAGTAACCTACCCCCCTTGGGTAATCACCCGCTTCAGCGAACGCCGCAGCAGCCATTTACCGCCCAGCCAGAGGACTGCCAGCCAAAAGAGCTGCAGAGCCACCCCCTGGTACATAGAGCTCCCGGTAATATGTCCACTGTAAATACGTAGAGGCATATTTTGCATGGCAGCAAAAGGTAACAGCTCTACCACTCGACGGATCGGTTCCGGAAAGAAAGGCAAAGGAATAACAGCACCAGCTAAAAAGTCACTAATCATGGCAAAAACCAAGTTGATGCGCGTCATGGTATAAAAGACCGCCAGGCAGTCCAGCACACTATAAGTGGTGACCACACACGTCCCCAGCAGCAGCGAAACGATAAAAAAGCCCAACTGCTCCGGAGAGGCGGGCAGCCGTAGGCGCATCGGCTCAGGTAAGATAAAGGCCACCGCCAGCACCGGTAGACAGCGCAGCATCGCTCGAGCAAACCGGGTGGCAAGCATTTCACACAGCCAACGGTTGTACAGGTCTAAGGGGCGGGCTAAGTCATAAGCGATATTGCCGCTGATAATAGTTTCCGCAATATCCGCCCCGTAGCCCCAACTGGCAAATAGCGCTAAAAAGGCTTGCTGCAACCAGATATAAGATACCGTTTGCGAGAATTCCATAGGAAAATTAGCAGGGTTGGCTCGGTAGAAAGCCATGAAGGCAAGAATTTCCATAAAGCCCCAGGCAAACTGGGTGGCTAAACCAGCAAGGGCTGCCACCCGGTATTGCATACCGTAGAGAAAGCGCATCCGCAGAAGAGCCAGGTACATTTTCATATGCGGTACTCCCGATACATGGCAGCGACCATCTCCTCTGCGGAAATACTACTAACTGCCAAGTCGAGAAGCTCAACCTGGGAAGCTAGATAGGTGATAACTTCGGAGACCGGTAAAATATGGGGGTCAACCGCTAGAACCAAACGACCTTCGCTGGCTTCGATAAGCTCCATGCCTAAGATAAGAGGGGGTAACTCCCCTAAATACTCAATCACCACCGTTTTCCGTTGGTCGAAACGTTTGCGCATTTCTGCCAGAGAACCATCCAGGAGTATCCGTCCTTTGCCGATAAGGAGTATACGCTGGGCTAGAGCTTCGATATCCTGCATATCATGGGTGGTCAAGATAACTGTTGTCCCATATTCGCTGTTTAGCTTTTTGATGAACTTGCGGACAGCAATTTTCGAGACAGCATCCAAGCCGATGGTCGGCTCATCTAAGAAAAGAATTTTAGGGCTATGCAGCAGGGAGGCAGCAATTTCGCAGCGCATCCGCTGACCCAGGCTGAGGGAGCGAGCGGGAGTTTGGAGGAGCTCTTGGAGGTCGAGTAAGGCGGTTAGTTGCTCCAGGTTGCTACGGTATAGTTTGGCGTTTACACCGTAAATGTCACGAATAAGTTCGAAACTATCGCCCACCGGCACATCCCACCACAGTTGACTCCGTTGGCCAAAGACCACCCCAATTTCCCGAACGTGAGGCAGCCGATCTTTCCAGGGAACTCGGCCATTGATCACGCACTCACCAGCATCCGGGGTCAGCACCCCGCACATAATTTTGATAGTAGTACTCTTCCCCGCTCCGTTAGGACCGATATAGCCTACCATCTCCCCGTCATCAATGGTAAAGCTAAGGTGATCTAGAGCCTGGATAAGCTCATACTGACGGGAAAAGAGGGCTTTCACGGCGCGTCCAAACCCAGCTTCTCGTTTGGCTACCTTAAAGGACTTACTGATATTGGCTACTTGAATCACCGGATATTCCCCCTTCCCTCGCTAGGGTTTACCGTTGCTGCAGTACCTGCTCTGCCAGCCAGCGAGCTACGCCATCTTCATCGCAGTCGCCACAGTGGTAGCCTGCTGCCGCTTTCGCTGGCGGAGCGGCATTTGCCATGGCAATACCATAGCCACACCCCCGCAGCATGCCCACATCGTT
>WREE01000020.1 GCA_009779515.1 Symbiobacteriaceae bacterium | reverse complement strand
GAGCAACTTGTCGGATAGCACCGTTAGTAGCAGCCATAAGCTCGCTGTAGTTGGTTTTAGCGTGGATATAGCCCATCATCAGGGGGGTGGTAGTAGCGGCGGAAAGATGACCATAGCTCTGACAGAGAACCAGGGCAAGTAAAAATAGAGTTAAGATGGTCGGCTTCATAAACTTCATTCAACCAAATCTCCTTTAGCTCTACTGCAGCAAGGTAAAGTGGTTCTTGCGATACTCCAGCAGCCTATCACTTTTCATTTTAGCCAGCTCGTGGGAGAGGGCGCTGCGCTCCACCCCCAAATAATCCGCCAACTCTTCCCGGTTTAGGGGGATTACCAGCTCTTGCCCCACTTTAGGGGCAAAGGAGTCTAAATAAACAGTAAGCCTTTCCCGGATAGTTTTCAGGCTGAGAATCTCCATCCGCTTTTGCAAAAGCAGATTTTTCGTGGCGATAATGTGCAGCATATTGGCTATTAAACGGGAATGGTAGGAACAATTCTTAGGGCAGTTAAATAGGACGCGGTCGAAACTAATGTTGACTAAGCTGGCATCTGTGGAGGCGATAACGGTCACGGGGCTCTCTTTAACCCCGGCACTGCAGAGGGCTTCCCCATAGGTATCCCCCCGGGTAAGCAGGCTTAGCAGGGAACGCCTGCCATGGTAATCCTCTCGCACAACTTGCAATTCCCCCGAAACAACTATGCCTACGTGGGTAGGTTTATCTCCAGTCAGCAACACGAAGTCCCCTTTGGTCACTTTTTTCCAGGAGGCTCCCAAGCAGGAGAGGAGTTCGTCTAGTTCCTGAGGGCTGCTGATACCGTGAAATAGGCTCATCCGCTCCAGCAGGGGGATAAGGTCGCGCACAAAATCACCCCAATTTGCACGAAATATATGTCAAGATTCTTTTTTTGTGGTAACAACCACCATAATGTTAGCTTTAGTATAGTATACTAAGCTCGCAAAAGCAAGGGAGTGGGTTGGAAAGAAAGGTTGCTACGAAGTTTCGAGTTACAGTTCACAAGTTGCCTGTGATTTGCAGCAGTTTCAGCATCCCAGCTTTCCCATAAAAGGAGGTTTTTTGATGTTTTGTTTTCAGTGTGAGCAGACTGCCGGTGGTCAAGGATGTGCCTACCAGGCAGGGGTTTGTGGCAAGAGCAGCGGGGCCGCTCTACTGCAGGATATGCTGACTGCGGAGCTTATCGTTTTAGCCACAGAATTGGCGAAGCAGGAGCATGGTCAGGAAGATATCCCCTTAATCCACCGGGGGCTCTTTGCGACCATCACCAATGTCAGTTTCGATGAAGCGGCTCTCAGGCAGGATATTGCCGAGGTGAGAGCTGCCCGGGAGAGAGTAGCCGGGGTTGTAGCCGAACCTGCCCAGGAGGCTGCTAACCCTTTGGGTTGGCTATGGCAAGGTGAGGAAGATATTCGTTCCTTGAAGTCTTTGCTCCTCTTTGGTTTGCGGGGGATGGCGGCCTATGCGCACCATGCGGGGGTGCTGGGTCAAAGCGACGCCACGGTGGATGCTTTTTTTCTTAAGGGTTTAAGAGCTTTGCAAGAAGAAGAGCGCCCTGCTAAGCTGCTGGGTTTACTCATGGAGTTAGGTAAGGTTAATCTGGCATGTATGGCACTCTTGGATAGCGCTAATACCGGCGCCTACGGCGATCCTATCCCTCAGCAGGTGTCGATGAAAATTGCGCCAGGTCCTTTCATTGTGGTTACCGGGCACGACTTGCACGATTTGCACCAACTGCTGGAGCAGAGCAAGGACCAAGGGGTAAATATCTACACCCACAGCGAAATGCTGCCTGCTCACGGCTACCCTGAGTTACACAAGTTTCCCCACCTCAAGGGGCACTTTGGCACTGCCTGGCACAACCAGCAGAAGGAGTTTGCAGAGTTGCCGGCGCCTATCTTGTATACCACTAACTGCCTCATGCCGCCGCGCCCCAGCTATGCCGATAAAGTTTATACCACCTCCGTAGTCTCTTTCCCGGGTGCTCACCGCGTGGAAGCTACCCCTCAAGGAGGGAAAGATTTTAGCCCCTTGATTGCCCATGCTTTAGAGCTGGGGGGATACCCGGAAGAGGTGCAGCTGTATGGCATTAACGGAGGAAGTTCAGTTACAACCGGATACGGCAGGAAAACGGTGCTGGATAATGCCTCTACCATTATCGACGCGGTTAAAGCGGGCGCCATTAAACACTTCTTCCTGGTGGGAGGGTGCGATGGCGCTAAGTCTAAGCGCAGCTATTATACCGAGTTTGTCCAGCAGACACCGGCAGATACAGTTATTCTCACCCTGGCGTGCGGTAAATACCGTTTCAACGACTTAGATTTGGGGCAGATAGGTCCTTTCCCACGGGTTCTCGATATGGGGCAGTGTAACGACGCCTATGGGGCTATTCAAGTAGCGGTAGCTTTAGCGGAGGCTTTCGACTGTGGGGTCAACGAGTTACCCCTTACCCTGGTTCTTTCCTGGTATGAGCAAAAAGCGGTGGTTATCTTGCTCACTCTATTGGCTTTAGGAATTAAGAATATCTATATCGGTCCTTCCCTCCCCGCTTTCTTCTCCCCCAACATATTGGCGACCATGGTGGAAGAGTTTGCTCTGCGCCCTATTACTACCCCTGAAGAAGATCTAGCGAAAATACTTGGCAAATAGCTAAGTCAAATCAGCAACGCCCTAGACTGAGGCTGGAGAAAAACCGGTTTCATGTTCTTTGGTTCTTGCCCAAATTATCTTAAAGGGATAAAAGTAACCGCTTTTTGGCGACATGCGCGTCAAAAAGCAAGCTTAGTTGCAAGAACATAACTTAATTCGCCGAAGAGCGCACTCTTAAGGCGAGAGGCTGAAGACTTTGTCTTCAGCCTCGGGCTGCTGCTCCCCAGGGAGCGCAGCCTTTTTTGACTGTTTGCCAAGAGCGAAATTTTGTGGTATATTTCTATGACAACATGATGTAAAAGTGGAGGCAGAGACGTGCTAATTACCGAGACTATCCGACAAGCCTTGCAGCTGGGGCTGCAACATGCTTTTCCACAGCTGTTTACGCCGGCGGAAAGTGCCCCGGACGTGGCTCTCGAAGAGCCATCCCACCCCTCTTTTGGCGATTTATCCTCTCCGGTTTGCCTGAAGCTGGCTCGCACCTTGCGAGCTAACCCCTTACAACTGGCGCAAAAGCTGGCAGAAACCTTGAGCAGGGAGCCAATTCCCGGCGTGGCTGAGGTGAATGTTACCCCTCCGGGGTATGTTAACTTTCGCTTCGATTACGAAGGGTTAGCCCAGCTTGTTATTAACCAGGTGGGGCGGGAGGGAGACCTTTATGGTTCTCGGGATGCTATAAATTATACTTTGTTTATTTTTTTTAAGGTAGTTATTGAGCACACCAACATTAACCCTAACAAGGCAGCACATATCGGTCATTTACGCAACGCCTGCCTGGGAGATACCCTGGCGCGGATCTTAACCGCAGTGGGCTATGAAGTAGAAGTGCAAAACTATATTGACGATACCGGCACGGCGGTGGCCGATATTGTGGTCGGTTATGAGCTCCTGGGCTGGCAGGAAGATGAGCGCTCCTTCGATTACTTCTGCTGGGATTTGTATACTGCCATCAACGAGGAATACGCTAAAAAGCCGGAGCTGAAAAAGCGCCAGCTGGAGGTTTTGCACAGCATAGAAGAAGGAATAGACGAGATCGCTCTCCAGGCTAAAAAAATTGCCGAACGGATTGTGGTTTGTCACCTAAAGACCATGGCGCGCCTGGGTATATTTTATAACTTGCTCACCTGGGAGAGCCATATCCTGCAGCTGGGGTTTTGGAAGCACGCTCTCTCTTCTTTACAGGGGAGTACCTCCCTGGTTTTAGAGCAGGATGGTCCCAACGTCGGCTGCTGGGTGGTGCGCCTGAAAGACCATCCGGAGTTTGCCGGTATGGAGAATCCCGATAAGGTTCTGGTGCGCTCCAACGGTACTGCCACCTATGTGGCTAAAGATATTGCCTACCAAATGTGGAAGTTTGGTATCTTAGGCAAGGACTTTAGTTATGCCCCGTATGGTAGCCAAGAAAATGGTGCCACCCTGTGGACTAGTGTGTTGCAGGGAGGGGAGACCGGTGCCTTCGGTGGTGCTAACAAAGTTATCAATGTTATCGATATCCGCCAAAAATATCTGCAAGATGTGCTGCGGGTTAGCTTAGGGCAACTAGGCTACCAGGAGCAAGCTGCCAACTCGGTGCATTTCGCCTATGAGCTGGTGGTGCTTTCCGCTGAGGCCGCCAAAGAGTTGGGGGTAGTCAGTGATGAGGAAGAAGAAAAGGATATGTACGCCATGGCGGGTCGTAAAGGGATTGGGGTTAAAGCCGATGATTTGGTAGAGCTGGTCTGGCAAAAAGCTACCCAGGAAGTAGCCAGACGCTCCCCGGGGCTGAGCACCCTGGAGCAAGAGAAGCTGGGGTTACAGATTGCTGTAGCGGCTATCCGCTACTATATGCAGCGCTATAATATGAACACCCTTATCCGCTTCGATTTCGCCGAAGCTCTTAACATGCAAGGCAATAGCGGACCTTACCTGCAGTATGCCCATGCCAGGGCTCATAACATTTTAGAGAGAGCGGCTTCTCGGGGCTTATACCCTGCTAAGGAGATAGTTTTCCCTGAGGAGAAGCTTAACGATAGCGAAAAAGTCCTTCTACGGCGCATTGCGGCGCTACCGGAGGTATTGCTCAAAGCAGCCGGGGAGCTCGCTCCCTCCACTATCGCCGAGTATGCTTACCAACTGGCTGCCTCCTTCATGGCCTTTTACGAGGCTTCGCCGGTAACCACCGCGCCTCCTGCCGTTGCTACCTTCCGTCTCTCTTTAGTAGCCGCATATAAACAAGCCTTAGCCAACAGTCTGCAGCTGCTGGGTATCCCAGCCTTGAACCGTATGTAGAAAGGGAGAGTTGAAATATGTCGGTGGAACGTCCCCTTTACGAGAAACGCTCCTGGGGCGAATACTGGGTGCTGCACTACGAAGAGTCGGCTCCCGGTAAAGCGCGCCTGACTAAGCGTCTGCGGATTCTGGCGGGGTGCAACATTAGTTATCAGTATCACCAGCACCGCCAGGAGATATGGCAGATCGAAGGGGGGCAAGGATGCTTTCTTTTAGATGGGGTATTAAGTACCGTTGTCCCGGGGGCTACCCTCCACATTCCTGTGGGTGCTAAACACAGCATCCGTGCTGAGGGTGAGGATTTAGTCATCTATGAGGAGCAGGAAGGTTACCCTCTGGTGGAAGAAGATATTGTCCGTTTAGCTGTAACCTGGGAGGAAATAACAGGCCTCACTGAAAGGAAGGGATGTTCGTGACCCAATGGTTCTATGAAGAGCAAACCCAGCATACCCGCCTGGGCATCCAAGTGCGCCGGTTAGTTCATCAAGCGAAGTCTCCGTATCAGGAGATTAAAGTTTTCGAGACCATGGAGTATGGGATGATGCTCTCTCTGGATGATGTCATTCAGCTTACCGAACTAGACGAGTTTGTCTACCACGAAATGCTGGCGCATGTTCCCCTTCACGCTCACCCTGCCCCCCGGGATGTTCTCATAGTTGGCGGTGGCGACGGCGGTATGGTGCGGGAGGCTTCGAAGCATCTTACTGTGCAGCGGGTGGTTTTGGCAGAGATTGACGAAGCGGTTATCCAAGCCAGTATCAACTTTATCCCTTCGGTGAGCTGCGCTTTAACTAATAATCCTAAGTTGGATTTGCGTATCGGTGACGCCATCCACCTGGTGCAGCAGGCTAACGAAGAGTTCGATGTGATCATTGTCGATTCCAGCGATCCGGTAGGTCCTGCGGAAAAGCTGTTCACTTTCGATTTCTACAAAGCGGTTTATAGGGCTCTTAAGCCTGGCGGTATGGTCACTATTCAGGGAGAATCTCCCTGGATGCATCGGGCATTAATTAAAAAAGTTAACAGCGACCTCCATAACATTTTTCCCATTGCCACTACCTATTGGGGTAATATTCCTACTTACCCCGGAGGGACGATGGTGTTCCCCATCGGTTCCAAGGGGGTCGATCCTCGCACACCTATGCGCACTGCTTTACATGGCTTAAAATATTACTCGGCGGATGTGCACCGGGCTGCTTTTTCGCTGCCCTATCATTTAACACCGGAACATATGGAAGTGTCTCCTACTGCTAAATTATGGGAGGGCTAAGTATATGAATATGCAGCCTCATCAAACTCCGGCGGAAATTGCTTACCAGTTTATGAAGCGCGAAGCCAAGGCTATGCAAGCCAGAGACCTTATCGACACGGTCATTCGCTACATGGGAATGGATGTCGAAGATATCCGGGTTAAGGCGAAAGTGTATACTTCAATTAATTTAGACCCGCGCTTAGCCTTTTTGGGCAAGGGCATTTGGGGCATTCGCGATTGGTCTCCCAAAGCCATAGAGGAAGCCACCTCCATGCCGGACTTGTTACCGGGGGAGGGGAGTTACCAGCCCAAAGCCGGAGACTACCAATATCTCTGGGACGATGAAGATGCCGATGATGACGACGAAGAGGAAGAGCCGCCTGCCAACAGCGAAGAGGATCCTGAAAATCCGGCAGGAAAATGACCGAAACCTGTTTTGCTACGCCCTTGACAACTCTCCTGCTTTACCATAGAATAACAAGGGCACAAGAAAGAAAAATTGCCCCCGGCATTTTACATGCCGGGGTTTTAACTTTTTGGCGAAGGTTTTAACAGTTGGCTGTTGGGAAAATATAAAGCTGGAGGGGTTTTTATGGCTAAGTATATCTTTATCACCGGCGGGGTGGTTTCTGGCCTGGGGAAAGGGGTAACCGCTGCCTCCTTAGGGACGCTGCTTAAGCTACGGGGTATTAGGGTTACCAATCAGAAGTTCGACCCTTATATCAATATCGATCCCGGCACCATGAGCCCCCACCAGCACGGCGAAGTTTTTGTTACCGACGACGGTGGGGAAGCCGACCTGGATTTAGGCCATTATGAGCGCTTCACCGACGAAAAGATGACGCGAGCGAACAATGTCACCACCGGGAAGATTTACTGGTCGGTGATTACCAAAGAGCGCAAGGGGGATTATCAGGGAGCCACTGTGCAAGTAATTCCCCATATTACTAACGAAATTAAAGACCGCATCCGACGGGCGGCAACCGATACCCAAGCCGATGTAGTCATTACCGAAATTGGAGGCACGGTGGGAGATATGGAGAGCCTGCCGGTGCTGGAAGCTATCCGCCAAATGCGTTACAACGAGGGTGCCGATGATGTCATGTATATCCATGTCACTTTGCTCCCTTTCCTGAGTAACGTGGGAGAGCTGAAAACCAAGCCTACCCAACATAGTGTTAAAGAGCTGCGCTCCATTGGCATTCGTCCAGATATGATCGTCTGTCGTACGGAGCATTTAATAGACCAGGCCGTGAAGGAGAAACTTTCCCTCTTTTGTGATATCGATGTGGATGCGGTTTTTTCCTCTCCCGATGTGGAGAGTATCTTAGAAGTTCCTTTGAGTCTGGCTGCTCAGGGGATGGACGATGCCGTGCTGCGCCGGTTGCATTTGGAAGCTCCTCCTGCCGATTTAACTGGATGGCGGGAAATGGTGCAGCGCTGTAAAGGTCCGCACAGCTACAAGGCGCGTATCGCTCTGGTAGGTAAATATATCTCTCTGAAAGATGCTTACCTTTCGGTGGTGGAGTCTTTATACCATGCCGGTTTTGCCCAGGACACTGCTGTGGATATCTGCTGGATTGATGCCGAAAATCTGACAGCATTGAATGTAGATCGGGAACTGGCAGAAATGGACGGGATTATTATCCCCGGCGGTTTTGGCTCCCGAGGGGTGCCGGGGATGATCCTGGCGGCACGCTACGCACGGGAGAACCAAATTCCTTTCTTCGGTCTCTGTCTGGGGATGCAAGTGGCGATTTTGGATATTGCCCAAAGCTGCTTAGGCTGGGAAGATGCCGCCTCGGCGGAGTTTACCGAGGAGAGCGAGTACATGGTTATCGATATCATGCCAGAGCAGCGGGATATCGATGGTTTGGGAGGAACCATGCGCTTAGGCTCCTTCCCCTGCCGCTTGCTGCCGGGCAGCCTGTCTGCCACTGCTTACGGCGAAGAGCTAATCTACGAGCGGCACCGTCATCGCTACGAAGTGAACAACCGCTTTCGCAAAGAGCTTAGCGATGCCGGTGTAGTATTTGCAGGGCTTTCTCCCGATGAACGTTTAGTAGAAATTATTGAGTATGCCCACCATCCTTGGTTTGTAGCCGTGCAGTTTCACCCGGAGTTTAAGTCCCGGCCTCAGCGCCCCCACCCTTTGTTCCATGCTTTTGTGGCTGCCTGTTTGGCAGATAAAAAGCCACAAAACTTTTAGGGGGTGAAAGCCATCGCTGCAGGAGTTCGCTCCCTCTGGAACAGGTTTAACAGCTCATCTGCCCTGCTCATCGCTTTAATTATCACCTTGGCACCTTTTTGGCGAGGGCTCTTCTTTACCATAGACCAGTTAGCTTTTTCTATCCCGATCTTTAGCATTGGCCTAGTATGGTTTTGGCGCCTCAGGAAAAACCTTAAGGTAGACAAGCTGGATCTTACGGTTCTGGGGCTCACCGCCATGTATTGCTTGAGCAACGTGGTGGCCCAAAACCGTTACCAAGCTTTGGGATGGGCGCTACAGTTAGTAGCTATGGCTATAATTTACCTCATCCTTTCCCGAGAGCTACTGGGCTTTCCGAAAGCCATGCATCAGCTACTGCAACTGATGGTGGTTATGAGCAGCCTGGTGGCACTGAACGGTCTTTTAGCTTACTCCGGTTTGGTGTGGGGCTTGGTGGACGCCGTATTATACGACCGCCTGACTGCTACTTTCCAGTATCCTAACACGGCAGCGGCCTTCTTTAATACCGGGATGATCCTCTGCTTGTTAGCGATGGAGATGGCGGAGAAGCGTTGGCAAAAAGGGCTCTACTCCGGGCTGTATTTGCTCCAGGTTATCGCCTTCTTCCTTTGTCGTTCCCGTATTGCTTTCATGCAGTTTGCCGTATTGCTTTTGGGTATGCTTATTTTGGCACCTTGGAAGCATAAGCTCCGCCTGGGGGCAGTAGGCGGTGCTAACCTGGTTTTAGGGATGGTGGCTACTAACCGGATGCAGGAGCTTTTTCGCCGTGCTAACGAGGCGGGGGAGATCTGGCGCCAAGGCGCCGGTATGCCGGCAGGGATGCGCTTGAACCTCAGCCCCATGAGTCTTCAGGGGTTAGGCTGGGTACTGGGAGCCTTTCTTATGGGTGTTGCCCTTTATTATTTGCTTTCCCCTCTGTTGGCGTCTTGGGAGAGAAGCACCCCCTCTCGCGCCAGGCAGCGTCAGGTTACCTACGGCATTCTGGTAGGGACGGTAATTATGGGGTTGCTCATTGTCAGCTCCCTCTTCATCCCTGCCCTCTCCGAAGTGATGCGTACTATCCTGGGGCCTTTTCTGCCGGTAGATTTAACCAACGCGATTACCAATATCTCCGCCAGTGATGTTAACTATACCAGCCGCCTGATGTTTATGGGCAACGCTCTAAGTATTGCCAGGGATTACCCCCTGTTGGGGACGGGTGGTGGTGGCTATGCCTCGGTCTACTCCCGCTACCAGCCTATCTTTTCTACCTCTCGCTTTACCCACAGCCAACCTTTTCAAGTCCTCAGTGAAGCGGGGATTCCCGGAATGCTTTTTTATATAGGCATGTGGGTCTTAGCCACCTGGATGGTGCTGCGCCTCCTGTGGCGCTCTTTTCAGGCAGAGGAGGATGATCCCCGCCATCTCTACCTGGCAGGGCTGCTCCCAGCTATTTGGGCTATCGGCGCCCATAGCACCTTCGACTTCGACCTGACTTACGTCGCTATGCAGATGTGGGTTTACACTATGTTAGCTTTTATCTCAGCTATCTGTCATAGCCCGGCTGAGGTTTTTGCTGCTCATCATGAGGAGCTGGTAACAGGGAAAACGTCTCCAAGTCCGGTGGCCAGAGAAGCTACTTCCAGAGCTACCGAAGGTAGGGGGCGCCGCAGCACTTCGGCAGCAGCTAGCAAAAGCTCACCGCCTCTTATTGCCTATGTTGTTCCGATCTCCTTAGCCATTTTGCTCTTTTTTAACTTGCCTATGTATGTATCCGAAGTCTTAGCCGAGCAAGCCGGGCGCGAGTTAGATTACTACCAAAGCTTTGCCATTTACGACAACTCCCTGAGCTGGATCGACTACAACAGCCGAGTATTAAACGAATATGTCAAAGAGTGTCTGGCGTTTTTAACTATGGTGGAAGATGCAGGCACCCGCCAGGCCATCTTGGATCGCGCCATTGCCCTTAGTACCGAGGCTTTAGCCAATGACCCTTTGAATCCCGACTGGCATTTTTACTTGCAGTTAGTCCACTACTATAACAACGACTGGGGGAAAGCTCACCCCGGAGCTTATGAGCTTATCAAAGCCTCGCCTTACTGGCCCAGTGGCTACGATTTAGCTTCGCGCATCTTTGCCCGCTCCCTACTTAATCTCACTGAGCGGGGAGAGACTAACCAGCTTCGGGAGCTGGCTCGCTATATTACCAGTTGGGAAGCGGTTATTTCTAACCCACTCCATGCAAATAACTTTAGCTCCCAAAGTGGTTTTGCGCCTGCGAATATCAATCTCTGTCTGGCGATGGCGCATGTTATTTTGCATAATGATGCTCAAGGGCAGCAATATATTTCCCTGGCTTTGGAGAGCCTGGATACCATCTCCTGGGCAGCTTTGCTTCAGGCAGCTTTGTTGCAGCGTCAGGGGAATGTGGAAGGCGCTAATATGATCTTGAATCTGGATGAAATGGAAGGTGCCCGGGAGAGTGACATTTACCAAATTATGTTGCTCTGGCGCTAATACTTTCCGAAAAAACCATGAACTCCGCCGCAACTGCAGGAAGGGACAGGCATATGTCGAAAGGAAGGGGAAGGAAAGCGTTCTATTTAGGAGGTTTTAGTATGTTCTGGTTCCTTGACCCGCTAAAAAAAGTCAGCAAATCTCAAGGTTTATTAGCCTTTGTCTTGGTCTTTCTTCTCGCCATTTTCTGCCAGACTCAGGCTGCTGCCGAGGCTACTCTAAACCTTACCGCTTTAAAGCTCTCCCGCCAAGTGGTGCAAGCTGGAGAAGAGCAGGAGTTTAGTGCTACTCTGGCAGTTCCCTCGGAGTGGAAACAGGAGCTGCCAACGGCGATCACCGTTATTTTTAAAGATATCAGCGACGTCAAGTACATCGACCTCACCTTAGAAGTGGTGCTGCAGCTTACAGAGAGTAACGCCAGTGGCGCTACCTACCGAGGGTGGGTGGGCTTTCCCGAGAAAATTAGCCGCACGAAAGCTCTTACGGCCATTTCCTGGCGCTACTCCGCAGCAGGAAAAGAGGTCACCCAGGCGGTGAGCGGCATTAGAGGCGCCTGGTTTTTTGTTCCTATCAAAAGTGCCGATCCCGGCTATCTGGCGCCTACAACCACCTTGCAGTATACACCGGTTACCGGTTACCTGTTGCGTCAACCGGTAGCCATTAGCAAGTTTAGCGAAGTTACTACGGCTATCCGGGAAGACGGCTCTGTTTGGGTCTCCCTGCTGGGAAGCCATATTGCCGCTGACGAGCTAACCTTAGTGTGGACGAATGGCAGCTACAGCGAGACGGTATACCTGCAGCAGCATCCTCACACCCCGGAGCGGTGGGAGGGGTACTTCCGTCCTTTGGGCGCCCATGTCGGCAGCTACCGCCTCACCCGTATCAGTGACAGCGCCACCGGTGAGCGGTACCGCAACTATCCCGATACATATCTAACCATCGCCCGCTCGCGCACCAGTATGCCGGCGGTTACTTTAGATTCTTGTCTAGTCAGCGCTATACCTTACCGTCTGATGGGAACTGCGGTGATCAACGGCGAAACCGAAAATATCAGCCGGGTATGGTTCTACTGGACTTATACCTCCGGGGATGGACGGGGACATGGTGCCGCCATCAGCGAAGCTGAGCGGAGCGGCAACCAGTGGCAGAGTGTTTACCGACCGGAAACAGGCAACAGCAATGCTGGAACCTGGTGTATAACCCGGGTGCGGGTAGATTACCATGATGGCTGGCAGGTGGTTATCGAGGAACCGGACGAAGACAATATTTATCAGGCTTTGAGCAACGAAATAGGAGTTAACAGCCGCCCCTTGGACATCCCTTGGTATAGCAGGATTCACGCTGCCGGTGACGGTCAGTTGCTCTATTTTACCTTCGATACGTACGATGAAGAGTGGGTTTGGGGCGATATCTGGTTGGAGTTTGAAATGCGTAGCGAAGCCTGGGTTTACGATGCGGTTACCCGTCAAATCGTAGTCTACCACCCCTTTTATGACAACGGCTATTATATTCGTATCCACCAGCAAAATGAAAGCAGTGTTAACAACCTGTTTCTCTACTACCCCGGCGACGAACCTGGGGTGCGTAAGCTGCGCTAGCTTGAGGCGGGTCGATTATTTAAAAGAGCGGTGGTGGGATCATGAAGGTAGGTGTGGGATTTAGCGACACTCCGGATAGTCGTCTGGCAGGGGTAACAGCCGCCCAGAGCGCACTGCAGCAAGGAGGGAGAGAAGAACCTTGCGATTTGGTGCTACTCTTTGCTACGGCGCGCCACAATCAGGAGCTACTCAGGGAGGCTGTCGTTACGGTAGTTGGTTCTCAGGCACGTATTTTAGGGGGGGGAGCCCCCGGGGTTATTACCAACGATTTCTTTGGTTATGCGGGGGATCAAGTAGGCTTAGCCTGCATATGGCTGGAGGGCTCCCGGATCGATACCGTTTTCGATGGTGGTCTTTTAGGCAGCGAGCAAGAGGTAGGCGCTAGACTGGGACAAGGGTTGGCTCAGCTAGGGGTTACCCCCACTTCGCCGGTGATGCTCTTTTACGATGCTGCCGATAACCGTTCGGGAGAGGTGCGCCTGATTATGGCAACCTGGCTTCTGGAAGGGCTAAAGCAAACCATGGGTTTCTTACCCGATCTTACCGGCGCCGGCATGATGGGAGACCATGCTCTTTCTCCGGCAGCTCAGTATATAGGCGACACTATGGGAGAGCATTACGCCATGGCTCTCTCCTTTTCTGAAGATATTCATATCGACAGTGCCATTATGCACGGTTGTCGTCCGGCTTCCCAATATTTTACCGTGACGAAAGCTAGGGGTCCGGTGATTTTGGAAATTAACCATACCCCGGCCATTAACTTTATCGACAACCTTCTCGGCTCCTCAATCGCTCCCGAGGAGTACCCCTTCTTCCTCCTTTTCGGCATTAACCGTGGGGAACGCTGGGGGGAGTACGATGAGAATATGTACGCCAGTAGGCTTTGCTTGGCTATCGATAAAGCTAGTGGCGGCATTGTCATGTTCGAGCCGGACATGGTGGCAGGCACCGAGTTCCAGCTTATGTTTCGCTCTTTCGATTTAGACTATATGAAGCCTAAAATAGAGGAACTCTTTCACAATTTAGAGGGCAGAGAGCCTCTCTTTGCCATGTACATCAACTGCGCCGGACGTTGTGCCGGCTATGGTGGGGTGGATATTGAAGACGCGGTAGTTTTACAACAGACAGTGGCGGGGAGAGTGCCGCTCCTGGGGATCTATACCGGTGTGGAAATCGCTTCCATAGCCGGAGAGCCTCGAGGGTTGGACTGGACGGGGGTCTTTTGTCTTTTCTCCAAAACTAAGGAAGATGCTTCGTTACCGGCGGCATCGGCCGAGGGCGTGACAGCTCCATCCTCGGCATTAGACACCTCAGAAGCGAGAGGCGAGGCGGAAGAGATGCCTCTCCCTTACCTGGCGCGTCTGGTAGAGCAAAATGCGGCTAAAGTGCTGCAGCTGGATTCCCAGTTAATTGCTATCCGCTCGGAGCTGGAGCAAAAACGGCGGGGTTTTAAGCTGCTTGCCGAGCTCACCGTCTCTCTGCGCAGTGCCGCCAGCTATGAAAGTGTCTTTTTGCCGGTTGCCCAGCGCATCAACGCCGCTTTGAATATGCAGCGGACAGCAGTCTTACTCCCCAACGGGCAGGGAGATTTCTATACTGCCGTTCTCCAGGGGTATAGCCCCAACGAGATAACCGCTTTAGCCGCCAAGCACTTCACCATTCCTCAGGAATTGTTTAACCCCCGGACGACCTTGGTAGTTACCGGCGCTGACACTCCTGCCTATTTAGCCGATCTTCGTTCTAACTTGCATTTGCCCTATTTTATTGCCTCACCCATTATGCTGCAAGGAGAGCTGGCGGCGGTGCTTATTACCGGACGCATGGTGGAGGAAGGACCTTATCTTTCGCGCCTAAGCCGCAGCGATGCCGAAACCGTGCAAGCTATTTCCGCTTTATTAGCGTCGGTAATGATGAGCCAGAGACTTAAACTCTCCGAAGAGCGGAGCCAAATTATGCTGCAGGCGCTACCCCTTTGCTGCGTCTTCTGGGACGAACAGGGGAATCTCACTGAATGTAACGAGGCGGCTTTGCGCATGTTTGGCTTAGACAGTCGCGAGTTTTTTCTCCAGCATTTTTATAGTTTGGCACCGGAGGTACAACCTGAAAGGGGTTGTTCTTCCACCGAGGGTTTACGCCAATTGGTCTTAGGGGCTTTTGTCGATGGCAGTGCCAGCTTTTCCTGGCAATTTCGCAACCTGGCAGGGGAAATTATTCCTACTGAAGTTACCCTGGTGCGAGCGCCCCAGGGTGAAAACTACACCATGGTGGGATATATCCGCGATTTGCGGGAGCAAGAGGCAGCTTCCCGTTCCCTGCTTTTAGCCAGTGAAATGATGGAGCAAAGCACCAGAGCTAAAAACGAATTCCTGGCAGCGGTGAGCCACGAAATTCGCACCCCTTTAAATGTTCTTAACGCTATGGCCCAGGAGATGACCACTGCCGACCTCGCTCCGGATTTACAGCAGTTAGCCGACCAAAGCCTTAGGGCTTCACGTTTGCTGACGGCAGCTATTGATGGCTTGTTGGACTTCTCGCAGTTGGAGGCGGGCAGGCTTTCTCTGATTGCTAAACCTTTCGCCATACCGACTTTATGCCAGGGGTTAATCGCCATGCTGCAGGAGCCGGCAGACCAAAAAGGTATTCGCTTGACCCTAAGCTTAGCCGAGGACCTTCCGGAACGAGCTGCGGGTGATGTTACCAGGCTGGAGCAAGCCCTTTATAACCTTCTAGCTAACGGGGTTAAGTTCACCCAGGAAGGGGAGGTAGCTCTTGCCGTCTCTGGCGCCCATCAGCCAGATACCGGGCAGGTGCATCTCACTTTTGTAGTTCGGGATACCGGTATTGGTATTGCGCCGGAATATTTAGACCGAGTCTTCGATCCTCTCTCCACGGCGGATGCCTCGTATACTCGAGCTCACGAAGGGTTGGGTATGGGGCTGCCGGTGAGCCGCAGCTTAGCCAGGATGATGCAGGGGGATGTAACCTGCGACAGCACTCTAGGGGAAGGAAGCACCTTTACCCTGACGGTAACTTTAGATGCAGCCCTTCAGGAGAGCGAAAACTTAGCTCGGGAACTCCTCCCCCCTCTGAAGGGGTTGACGGGGATGCGGGTCTTAGTCGCCGAAGATAATGTTATTAACCAAATGATCGTAGAGAATTTGCTGGAGCGGGTAGGTATAAGCGTGACTCTGGCAGAGAACGGTTACGAAGCTCTGAAGATACTCCAGGAAGGCGAGAGGCAAGAGCCTTTTGATGTTATCTTAATGGATATCCAGATGCCAGTTATGGACGGGCTAACCGCCACCATGAAGATTCGGGAAGACCCACGCTTTGCCAACATTCCTATCCTGGCGATGACTGCTCACACCGCTGCCGAGAACCGGGAAGAAAGCAGGCGCAGCGGCATGGATGCCCATTTAACCAAGCCGATAGATGCCGACGAAGTCTATGCCGCCTTGCAGTATTGGAAAGGCAGGCAGACCCCCTAGACAACCTTAAGCTCCCACCATGATAGCCCCGCGCACTTGTGCCTGGGGCAGGACTACTCCATCTATAGTATTTGAAAGGAGTTCCTATGATAACTGTATTGCCGTTGGCGCCGGAGCATTTGGCTGCTGCTAAGGAACTGGCTTGGCAGGAGTATCAGGAAGCTTGCCAGGCGGTGCCTGCGCTCCCTGCTCAACAACCTATTCCCGACTTAGCCCGTTACTTCGAGGGAGAGCGTGGCGGGGTAGTTCTTTTAGAGAACAATACGGTTCAAGGCTATATCTGCTGGGAAGAACCGATGAAGCAGCAGTTTGGCACCAGTCCCGGAGTCTGGAGTCCCCTCCATGCTCACGGCGCAGCTGTTGGCAACCGCCCGTATCTTTACGAACGCCTTTTTCAAGGCATGGCGGCTCATTTGGTACCTCAAGGGGTGCATAGCTTTGCGATTTCCCTGTACTGCCACGATCCCGCAGTGGTAAGCAGCTTTTTTCATAACGGTTTTGGCAACCGTTGTATAGATGCCATGCGCGAAACCACTCCTTTGGTTGTACCTGCCATAGCGGGAGTGAGTTACCGTTTGGCAGAGCTCTCAGATGTTCCCGCCATTGTGGAGTTAACCAACAAGCTGATGGATCATCTTAACGACACCCCGATATTTATGGCGGACTACCGCCGAGCAACCTGGGAAGAGATCCACCGAACTATCGAAGACCATTACTACCAATATACTTTAGCCTTACATAACGACCAAGTGATCGCCTATTTTCGTATGTTTAACCGGAGCGGTGAAACTTTTATTAGCGGAGCTCCGGGGATCTCCAATATTTGGGGAGCTTTTACCGAGCTGGCGTATCGGGGGAGCGGTGTCACTACGGGGCTTCTGGGGTGGACATTAGCTTGGCTGCGTGAGGGCGGCTACACCCACTGCGGTGTGGACTACGAAAGCCTAAACCCCCAGGCACGCCACTTTTGGCAACGCTACTTTACCCCCTACACCCACACCATGGTGCGTCGTATTGATGAAAGAATTGTCAGAAGATTTTCCTAATTTTTTAAAAGTGTATTGCATAAATTGTCTAAAAATAGTATATTGACTCTAGTTTTCTAAATTGTTTTTAGGAAAGGGTGAACAAGGTGGACGCAGACCCTCGATCGTGCTTATGCCGACAGGGTAACGCCAAAGGGAGCGTTTTGGCAAACCTAAAGTGGTTTTTGGGCTGCTTTACGGAAAAAAGCATAAAGCGGATGGCGGGCTGTCTACCATAAGAAAGCCCCTCTACCCCCTTTGTGCCATTTTTGGGGGGAGAGAGGATGAGTGATCTTAACGACCGAGCAACAACCCTACCCAACTTAGAAGAAGAGTACCAAAGATTGTATCGCAACCAACTCCATATGGTGCAGACCCTGCTCCCAGCTCGCAGCTGGGACGCTTTGCGTCGCATCATCAGCGTTACCCACGCGGCGGACTTGGCTAAAATTATGGGAGAGCTGGAGCCAGCCATGGCTTACCAGCTCTTTCGTATGTTACCCACGGAAACCGCTGCCCAGGTGCTGGAAGCTATTGACGACGCTGACTTGGCAGGTGCCTTACTGGATTCGGTTAACCAGCAGACGGTGCGCGACCTGTTGGATAACATGTCCGATGACGACCTCAACCGGCTGCTGCGGGATTTAGACGAAAGCAAAACTGAACGCTTTCTAGCAGCTCTCCTGGCGGAAGACGCTCGGGAGATTAGGGAGATGCTTAAGCAGGGGAGTGGCACTTCCGGCGCTATTATGACCGCTGCTTATATGGCTTTACAGGAAGGACTTACCGTGTCGGAGGCTCTGCAGAGGATTCGGGAACGTGCCGAAGAGGTGGAGACTATTAACTACCTTTATATCGTAGGGGACGACGGGGTCTTAAACGGTGTAGTAACCCTGCCGGGATTACTGGTAGCGCCTCGCGCTCAACTGCTTGGAGAATTGATGACCGAGCAGCCGGTAACCGTAAAGCTGGATACTACCCAGGAGCTGGCGGCGCAAATTTTACGCCGTTACGACTTTCAAGCCCTTCCAGTAGTCGATGATCATAATGTCATGCAAGGTATTATAACCTTCGACGATGCTATGGATGTTTTAGAAGAGCAAGGGGGAGCGGAGATTTACCAACTGGCTGGCTTAACTACCGCTCCTTCCGATAAAGAAGACGTCCTTTTGCGCCTGCCTCCCATTCCAGCAGCTATCAAACGCTTACCTTGGGTTGTTATCTGCCTCTTTGGCGATATGATTACCGGCGGGGTCATTAAGGGGTTTGAAGATGCTCTTACCCAGGTGATAATTCTAGCTTTCTTTATACCGGTGCTGATGAACATCGCCGGAACGGTGGGAACCCAGAGTCTGGCTATTGCAGTGCGGGCTATCGCTATCGGTGATCTAACCGTGGTAGAATTTTTCAACCAAGTTAAAAAGGAAGTTTTAGGTGGCGTCATGCTGGGCTTTATCTGCGGCTGCTTTTTAGGGGGTTATGCCTTCCTGGCGTACGGGGAAATAAAGCTTTCCCTGGCGGTGAGTGCCGCTATGTGGGTAGGCATCACCTTTTCTTCCATGATGGGCATGGTGATCCCCTCAATTATGCATCGCTTCCGCATGGATCCTGCCCTGGCCAGCGGTCCTCTCATTACCACTATTGCCGATATGTTTACCATTTATATCTTTTTTCGGCTCTCCAGCTCTCTGCTGGGGCTCATCGTGTAAGAGGGGGAGACGAGAATGGAACTGAAAGAACGCCGACGTCCTCCCAACCGCCGCTTGCGACCTGTTCAGGTCCGCCGCTACCAGATCGAGCAGATTGTGGCGCTCCTGGATAGCGACCAGGAAGCCCACCTCAACTCTATCTTGGCAGAGCTGCATATCACCGACCTGGTAGATGTG